>NZ_JALFIA010000017.1:0-26603 GCF_022776125.1 Hallerella sp.
CTACAGGCAGATTTATCAAATATGCATGTACCAAAACGATGCGACAGGCTTGCGCCGGTCGCAGACGTGAGCGTCCGTCTTATTCCCTGTGTATGAAAGTGTCGAAGTTTCAAGTAGAGAACAAGAGAAAACTCTATTTGCCTTGAAATATAGATTTTTGGAATGGCAAAAGATGACAAAAAGGGAGTTCCCTTGCCTTTTTTTACTCAGCTTTTTGTATATTACACCATGACAGGCACCGGCAGCGAATATCCGCTTGCAAGCCAAGTTCGACTAGAAAAGCCGACTTTTTGTTATATCCCCAATAAAATTGGGTGTTCTTATATAGCAAAGGTCGGCTTTTTTGCGTTTATAGGAGTAGAAGATGGCTAGAAAGACCGAAAAAACGGATGATTTCGCGCCTAACCCGCTCATGGAGTCGGGTGTCGAAAAAATGATTCAAATTATTCGTGGCAAGCAGGTGTTGCTTGACCGCGATATTGCAACGTTGTATGGCGTTGAAACTAGGGCGATAAATCAGGCTGTCAAACGGAACATCGAGCGCTTTCCGGAAAGATATTGCTTCCGGTTGGAAAAAAACGAACAAGAAAACTTGAAATCACAAAATGTGATTTCAAGTTGGGGCGGCGACAGGTTTAAGCCCTATGCTTTTTTACGGAACAGGGATTTGCCATGCTTTCATCCGTTCTGAAAAGCAAGGTTGCCGTGAACGTATCCATTGCTATCATGGATGCATTTGTTGCCATGCGCCAGTATTTATACCAAAATGGCGGAATCATCAATCGCCTTTCTAATGTCGAAGCGAAGGATTTGGAGCAAGATGCTCGTCTCTTAGATCACGACCATAAAATAGATTCTCTTTTCGAGGCGATGGACCGTGGCGAGCTCAAAACCAAGGGTTTATTTTACAACAACCAGGAGTTCGATGCCTATGTATTTGTCTGCAACCTCATTCGCCAAGCCAAAAAGAGAATTGTGCTGGTCGATAGATATGTAAACGAGAAAACCTTGGCCATGATGCTCAAGCGGGAAAAAGGCGTTTCCGTGACTATTTATACCTACGACAAGAGCAAAGTCCTTGAAATGGACTTGGCAACTTACAACGAACAATATCCCGACAGCCCGATGCAAGTCTTGCCAAGTTACGGAATGCACGACCGATTCTTGTTCATAGACGATACGGCCTACCACTTCGGGGCTTCGCTCAAGGATTTGGGTAAGAATACGTTTTTCTTTACGCAAGAGGATTTCACGTTGGACGAAGTGTTGAAGGAATCGCAGAAGATTCAGTCAGAAAAAGAAAGCCGGGCATTACAAGATGACAACGTACCCCGTCTTTTTTGCTTGTAGGCGAATTGGAGTAGAAGATGGCTAGAAAGACCGAAAAAACGGATGATTTCGCACCAAATCCGCTCGTGGAGTCGGGTGTCGAAAAAATGATTCAAATTGTTCGTGGCAAGCAGGTGTTGCTTGACCGCGATTTGGCGGTGCTTTACGGGGTGGAAACGAAGTACATTAATCGGGCCGTAAAAAGAAATCCCAACAGATTTCCCGATGAGTTCTACTTCGAGCTGACAAAAGAAGAGTTTCTAAGGTGCCAAGATGGAACCATAAAAACTGGACGTGGACAGCATTCCAAATATTCGTCTTATGCCTTCACCGAACAGGGAGTAGCCATGCTTTCTGCTGTGCTGCATAGCGAAAAAGCCATCAGGGTCAGCATAGACATCATGAAAGCATTCGTGGCGATGCGTCATTTTATATTGCAAAATGGAGGTTTCATAAACCGGCTTTCAAACGTGGAAGCGAAGCTACTCGACCAAGATCGCAAAAACGTTGAATACGACCGCAAGTTCGACGAAGTTTTTGAAGCGATGGACCGTGGCGAGCTCAAAACCAAGGGCCTTTACTACAACAATCAAGAATTCGACGCCTATGTTTTCGTGTGCGCTTTAATAAGGCAGGCTAAAAAGAGAATTGTGCTGGTCGATAGATATGTAAACGAGAAAACCTTGACGATGATGCTCAAGCGGGAAAAAGGCGTTTCCGTGACAATCTACACCTATGACAAAAGCAAAGTCCTTGAAATGGACCTAGCCACTTACAACGAACAATATCCCGACAGCCCGATGCAAGTTCTGCCTAGTTACGGAATGCACGACCGATTCTTGTTCATAGACGATACGGCTTACCACTTTGGCGCTTCGCTCAAGGACTTGGGCAAGAACACGTTTTTCTTTACGCAGGAAGATTTCACGTTGGACGAAGTGTTGAAGGAATCGCAGAAGATTCAGGCAGAAAAAGGAGGTGGTCAAAAATTTTGACCACCTTGCCAAGCTAAAATACAGTCCTGTTAATCCGACAGCCTTTACTGAACGCGGTCTCTACATGCTTGCGACAATTTTCGCGAGTTGTCTCGTGCCATTGCTCGCGTTCCTGAAGTTGTTGATGAAAATGAAAAGAAGTCTTTGTTGAAAAGAAGCGACCTAAAACAGCAAAACCGGCCCCTGCGGACCGGCTTTTGACTCGAAAATGCGTTCCAAAGCGCTTGTTAAAGAAGCCCGTGTTCCTTGAGAATCTTCTCGTACTTGTCGGCACGGGACTTTTCTTCGTCAGCACGAGTTTCAGCCTCGCTGGCACGCTTTTCGGCTGCTTTAGTGCGCTGGCGTTCATCGTACACCAAGTCATCCAATTCCTGTTGCCAAGTCATATAGCGCTTCCTCGTTTCGTTGTCCGACAGACAAATATACAAATGTGTGGTGTGAAGAGTGTAGTGTGAAATTATTTGGAAGTTTTTTTGGCGGTTTTGGTTATAGCGCTAAGCATCCGAATTAATACTCGGCATGGCTCAATAATTATTTTGAATTTCTTTGCTTCTAAATATTTTGCCTCGTACAACAGTTCCACCCAATACTCGGTTTCTCCCGCTTCTTTTAACGCAATATACATCGAAGGCGGTGCAGAAGCGTTCTTCAAATACGCAAGCGACCCGGAAGTGGGTCCGCGAGAGTCTAGGCACCGCACAAGAGCGTAGAAGATGGGGGATGGTAATTCAAGGGTTTTTCTACGGAAACCTGTGTCCACTTGAGTTAGAAATTCTAGATTTAGAGTAATTATGAAAGTCATTTTGCCTGTGGCCGGAACCGGAACGCGTCTTAGACCATTCACTTTGTCTTTACCAAAGTGCCTTCTTCCTATTGCCGGAAGAACGCTGATAGATCATATTATTGCGTCCTACGATTCCTTGCCTGTCTCCGAACAGATTTTCATTACTGGGTATAAAGGAGAACTTGTTGAAGATTTCATCAAGCAAAGGAGCTTCCAGAATGCGCGTACCGTGCGGCAATGCAATCCGCAGGGACTCGGGGAAGCGATCTCCCTTTGCTTGCCTTTCTTGACCAATGATGAGCCTGTTTTGATCATTTTAGGCGATACGCTTTTTGATGCAGATCTCTCTTTCCTCAAGACCGAAAAAGAAAACGTCTTGATGACGCGTGAAGTGGAAGACCCGCGTCGCTTTGGTGTGGCGGTGACCGATTCTTCGGGCCGCATCACAAAGCTTGTCGAAAAGCCGCAAACATTTGTTTCAAACGAAGCTCTGGTCGGCATCTATTACATCACGGATGTCGCCCTTCTTCGCTCTTCGCTCGAAAAATTGATTCGCGAAGATATTCGCACACGCAACGAATACCAGTTGACAGACGCTCTCCAGATGATGGTGGAATCAGGCGCGAAGTTCCGCACGGCTCCGATTCGCTCTTGGCTCGACTGTGGAACGGCGGAATCCTTCCTCAAGACCAATGCGAAAATTCTTTCGGGTCTTGAACCTCAGGACGTTTCCCGTTTTAAGGACAGCACTATAATTCCGCCTTGTCATATCGCGGAAACGGCTGTGATTCGCAATTCTCTTGTCGGACCGAACGTCTCGGTCGGACCGGAAGTCGTCATTGAAAATTCGAAGATTGCGGATTCCGTGATTTCGGAACACACAACGCTCGTTGATTCTGAAATTTCGCACTCGATTTTTGGCGGCGATTCCGAAGTGAAAGGATTCAAGGGGTCGCTGTTGCTCGGTGACCATTCCAAAGTGATTTCGGGGGTTTTGTGAAATCCTTTATTCTAGCAAGCGCCTCGCCGCGTCGCTCCGACATCCTCACCCAGTTGAAGGTGCCGTTTCGCGTCGAAAAATCCAATTTTGTCGAAGACGGTGAAGGCTTGAAGCCCAAGGAAAGACCGCAGAAGTTTGCGGAAGGAAAAGCTCTCGAAGTCTCCAAGCGCTTTCCAAATGAATATGTTCTCGGCTTCGACACGCTGGTCATCATGGACAGCAAAGCGCTCGGTAAACCGAAAGACGCTAGCGAGGCGCTTTCGATGCTCAAGCTTTTGAACGGCAGCCGTCATAAAGTGATTTCGGGCGTAGCCATTGCGCACAACGGGAAAATTCTGGAATCGTCGAAGGAAATCACCGATGTGATTTTCCGTCACAACACCGAACAGGCTTTGCAGGAATATGTGAATTCCGGCGAACCGATGGACAAGGCTGGAGCTTACGCCATTCAAGGCATCGGCGCACGTCTTGTCAAAGCGGTGAACGGTTGTTTTTATAACGTAGTCGGTCTTCCTGTTGCGAAGACCCTAGATTTGATCGATCATTTAGGAGAGTCAAATGTCTGATTTTGCGGAAGAAAAGGCTTCAAACGAAAAGCTTGGCGAATACCTGAAGCGTGTTCGTGAATCCAAGGGAATTTCTTTGGAAGAATTTTCTCAGAAGACCCGTGTTTCGTTGGAACACTTGCAAGAAATCGAAGCGGGTGAATGGAACAAGTTCCCGGTGGAAGCATATGTCCGAGGATACTTGAATTCGATCGCTGTGGCGCTCGGACTCGATATGCCAAAGGTCCTCGAATGCTATTCCAAGGAAGTCGGTTCTTCTTATTCAGAGGAGTTCATCGCTCCGAAAACCATTACTTCTGAATCGGAAGGCTTTGCGGGTACAAAACTCAATGCGAATAAGAACAGCTTCAAGGCGGTTCTGATTGTGATTATCATCTTGGCCACAGCCTTCTTCGCCGGCGTCAAGTTCTTGAACAAGATGTCGTTGGCTCCGGAACCTCCGACGCCTGTTCCCGTGCAAAAGGCAGCAATCGTGGAAGACGATACGACATCTTTCGAAACGACGGTTCCCGATGGTGCGGAAAATGTTCCGCCTGAATCCTTGAACGTGGAACAGGATTCCTCCGCGATGCAGGCCGCTCTCGACAGCGCAAAGAAGATTTCTGCCAAGGGCAGCTCCGTGACGACCTTCCTCTCTTCGGATTCCCGTGCAACCGAAAAGAAGGATTCGGTTCCGGAAGCAAAGGGCAAACTCCATGTTACGATTTCGGGCAGGGATTCCTCGACCTCTTGGGTCGGCATCTACCGCAGCTTGAACGATAACAAGGTTCTCCGTGAAGGCAATTTGACGACGAAATATTCGAAGATCACTTACGCCTATAACGATACACTCTGCTTGGTGATCGGCAACCCGGACGCAGTCAGCAAGGTGGTTGCGAACGGCAAGGAAATTCCGGTTCCGATCCGCAAAGGCTACGCGAGCCGTTTCTGCTTGAGCACGAATGGCAAGATTACAAGGAGATAAGCGATGAGAGAAGCGCAGATTATCCGCAACACGAGCGAAACCCAGATCAAGCTTTCGCTCAATTTGGATGAGGCCTCTCGCGGTAAAATCGATACAGGCTCGGGCTTCCTTAATCACATGCTCGATCTTTTCCAGGTGCACGGTGGTTTTACGCTGAACGTGGAAAGCCATGGCGATACTTACGTGGACATGCACCATTCGATCGAAGACATTGCTATCTGCCTTGGCGAAGCTTTTATCAAGTGCCTCGGCGACAAGAAGGGCATTGAACGCTACGGCTTCTATTTTGTTCCGATGGATGAAGCGCTGGCTCGTGTTTGCCTTGACTTCTCGAATCGTATCGGCTTTGTCTGGAATGCAAAACTTCCGAATTCGACGGTCGGTGCAGAGAATATGCCGGTGAGCCTCTTTGAACATTTCTTCAAGTCGCTCTGCGAAAATGCCCGCATGAATTTGCACGTGGAACTCTTCTATGGCGCAGACAATCACCACTGCCTCGAAGCGATCTTCAAAGCCTTCGCACGTGCTGTCGCGATGGCTGTTGCGCCCTCGCGCAATGTGAAGGGAGTGCCGAGCTCCAAAGGCACACTTTAAGTCTTATCCTTAAAATGTTAAAACAAAAAGTCCGAGCGTTAGCCCGGACTTTTTGCTTAGAAATTCAAAAGCTTAAAGATTTGGAATACGCACCTGATCGCCCGCATTTAAATGTTCGAGCTTGACTCCGGGATTCACCGACTGCAAGGTAGAAAGCGTGTAGAAGCGGGGAAGCTTCGTCGCATCCTGACCATAGGCACGGGAAAGCAGGGCGAAAAGGTTTTCGCCGTCCTTCGCAGAAACGGTCTTGTACTTGGAAGTGTTCGTCGGGTCGGACTGCAAAGCTCCGAGCGCGTTCATGAAGTTGTCCGCAAAGCGCTCCGCGGTCTTCGCCGGCTTGGCCGTGTTCGCTGGACTGGCTGCAACGGTTCGCTTTTCCGCAGATGCGGTTGCTTGCTTTGAAGCCTTCTTTTGGCCCGGAAGGTGAATCGTTGGAATGTTCCCCGAGTAAATGGTGAGTTCCGTGCGTTCGCTATCGGCGCCCGGTTTCAAAGGTTCGGCTTTTAGAATGGAATCCAAATCGGCGATGTAGGCGCTATCCGGCCAGGATTCCAAAACATATTTTTTGTTGACCTGCAAACGTCCTTCGGTGCTTTCGTTCTGTCCACAGGCAATCATAAGGCCTGCGACCGAGCAAATCGAGAAGAGAGCAACACATTTTTTCGGTTTCATGGTACAAAAATACTATTTGCGAATTGCCAAAATGCAAAAATTCATCTAAATTTGGTTCACCTAACGTTTATAAGTAGGATTAACAAAATGAAAAATGGTATTCATCCCGATTACAATCCGGTCGTGTTCGTTGATGCGAATACGGGTAAAGAGTTCATCACCCGCTCCACGAAGTCGTCTGCCGAAAAGAAAGTGATCGATGGTGTCGAATATGGCGTGGTTACTTTGGAAATCACGAGCGACACTCATCCGTTCTGGACTGGCAAGCAACACCGCGTGGATACCGCTGGTCGTATTGATCAGTTCAACAAGCGTTTCGCTGGTGATGGTAAGTTGAACATTGCTGGTGCAAAGCGTAAGACGCGTCGCGTTGCCGCCAAGAAGAGCGAAGAAGCGGAAGAAAAGTAATCCTACTTCTTAAAAACTTTTCAAAAAAGCTTCCCGGATTTGGGGAGCTTTTTTTGTAGCTACTTTTGAACCCATGAAGCGAATCCTTTCCTCGTTGACATTCCTCCTGGGCATTGGGGCCGTCGCGTTTGCGGGCGAGTCTCTGGCGGGAACCTGCACTGAAGGAAAGCCTGTGCAAAGCATTCGATTTTCGGGTCTCGACGACACCCAACCTCACGTGGTGGAACGGGAACTTTTGAATGCATCGGGAAAGCCTTTTTCCGCCGAAAATTTTCGTATCGAAAAATTGAATCTGGAAAGCCTCGATCTCTTTTCGGATATTTCATTAGTTTGTACGGAATCCGCGGACGGCGTTGAACTCGAATACCGCTTCACGGAACTCTTGCACTGGATTCCGTCGCCCGCCGGTAAAAAGACCGATCAGGACGGCTGGATGCTGGGCCTTGCCCTTGCGCATTTGAATGTGGCAGGGGAAGATATCCGAGTGGAAGCTCAGTATCGCACGTCGGTGAGCCCGCTTTTCGATTCCAAGGAATTTGCCATCTACGCGAGCTCTCCGTGGCTTTTGGGGCTTCCGCTGTCCTGGAACTTTGAATTCCTGCGCACGGATTCCTGGGACGATTTAAGGAACTTTGATGACCGCTCCTGGTATTCGCACCTAGAAATCGGCGCAAGGCTCTGGAAGGATTTTTCGTTCCTTTGGGCGGCTTCTTACCGTTACGTGCAAAAGTACGGCGCCGTTCCGGATTTGGGCGTAGGCGTACTCCTAGACGCGCGAGATTCCAAGGTGGACCCGCATCTCGGTGCTTATGAAGAATTCCGTGTGACGCGCTATGGCGCCTTTTATGCGGACGTAGAGGATTATATTGAATTCCTGTGGGATAACCGCCTGTATTATCCGATGGGACGCTTCATTACGGGCGTATCTTCGCTTTTGCGCTACCGTCCGGGAACTCAGATGTTCTTTGACCGTTTGCACCAGGGCGGTGCAAATACGCTCCGCGGCTTTGATCCGGACTCAAGTATTCACGGTCGCCACGAAGCGATCTGGAACGTGGAAGAACGTTTTGTTTTGCTCGAACGCCATCCGTTCAGCGTCATGGGGGCAAATCTCTTTTGGGGGGTGCAGCTCGTCGCCGGTGTCGAAGGCTCGTTCCTTTGGGATACGCAAACTCCCGACTGGGGCGATTACCGCCAGAGCGTTTACGGCGGCATTCATTTTATTATCCCGGCTCTCGACCGAATCCGTATCGAGGCGGGTTACAGTCCTGACGGCGGAGAAATCAAAGTTGCCGTGGGTCTTTATGACAAAAACACTTCTTTAAGATGGCGTTCTCGTTAATTGTAAGTTATATTTACCTTATGCCAATTAATTACTTAGAACTCCCGATTGGGCCGAAATATCCATACGAAGTGGATTGTGTTGTTGAAATTCCAAAGGATACGAACGTCAAGTACGAATATGATGAACGTTTCCACGTCTTCCGTTTGGACCGTTGCCTTCTTTCTTCCATGAGCTATCCGTGCAGCTACGGCCTCATTCCGAGTACCCGTGCCGATGACGGTGACGCCTTGGATATGCTTGTTTACTGCTCTGCGCCTCTTGCGACGGGTACCGTCGTCTCTTGCCGCGCCGTGGGTGTCTTGGACATGACCGATGGCGGCAAAAAGGATTACAAGGTGCTTGGCGTGCCTCTGTACATTCCGCATCCTATCCGCGATCTGCATGACGTGGACCCGATGTTCCTGAAGATTACCCGTAACTTCTTCCAGTATTACAAGGAACTTGAAGGCAAGGCCGTGGAAATCGGCGATTGGCTCTCCGCCGAAGTGGCTCGCGAAAAGATCGTGGAAGCGCACAAGAACTTTTTTGCGACCCAGATCCAGGCTCCGGAACATTGCTACCAGGAACCGGAAGCGAACTCCGAATACAATCCGAATACCGACCTGATGATGATTTGATTTTTGGCAGGAGACAAAAGAATTCTAAAAAAGAAAGGCCCCGCAAATGCGGAGCCTTTTCTTTTGAAAACCGATGCGAATTATTCTGCTGCGTCCATGTCTTCATCGCTGATTTCAGCGTTGTGATAAACGTCCTGGACGTCGTCATCATCTTCGAACTTGTCGAGAAGCTTGAGGAGCTTCTGGGCATCGCCGTGGTCGAGCTTGACCGGGTCGTTCGGGACGTAAGAAATTTCAGCGTTGAGCATTTCGATGCCCGCTGCTTCGAGAGCCTTGGTCACAGCGTCGAATGCTTCCGGGGACGTCGAAATTTCGTGAACGTCATCTTCCGTTGCCATGTCGTCAGCACCTGCTTCGAGAGCCACGTCCATGACCTGGTCTTCAGCATACTTCGTGGCATCGACATCAATCACGCCCTTGTGCGTAAATGCCCAGGCAACAGAACCGGATTCGCCGAGACTACCGCCGTTCTTGTTGAAGATATTGCGGATGTTGGAGACCGTACGGGTCTTGTTGTCCGTCATGCACTTCACGAAAATGGCAACGCCACCCGGGCCGCGACCTTCATAGATCGGTTCTTCCATGATGACATCTTTACCTTCACCAGTACCCTTTGCGATAGCGGATTCGATGTTCTTGGCAGGAAGGCTCTGGCTCTTGGCCTTGAGGATGGCTGCGCGGAGACGCGGGTTGGAATCCGGGTTGCCACCACCGAGCTTTGCTGCGATGGAGATTTCCTTAATGAATTTGTTCCAGGCTTTTGCGCGGGCGACGTCAGTCTTTGCTTTTTTGCGTTTCGTGGTTGCCCATTTAGAGTGTCCGGACATATATACCTCGGGTGTTCAAATTTTGTTTTTCAAAGATAGAATCTTACATGGATGTTTACATACAAAATTTTAAAAAAGATAACGAAAATGCGTTGTTTAGATTTTTGGAAACGACATTTTTGTAAAAAGAATTTCTTTTTTAGTGAGAAAGCGTTTTCAGATATTCGTCAAGAGCCTTTTTGTATTCCTGTACGCTTTTGGCGATACGCTTTGCCATATCCTTTTGACCTTTTTCCGAATTCATGTATAGTTCTTCTTCGGGATTGCTAATGAAGCCGAGTTCCACGAGTGTCGCCGGCATGAATGCACCGACAAGCACCATGAATCCCGCACCGCCAGCACCGGATCCCATTTTGGAAATCTTTCCGCCTTCATAGGCTTTGATCACCTTTTCGGTAAAGGTGTAACTCGCCTGTTTGTACTGTTCCAGACGGGCTTGAATCTTGAGCCAGTCGAGGGGGGAAAGTTCTTCCTTGGAATTCTTGTCGCCGTAGGTCTTGGCCACCTTGTTTTCACGGCGGGCAATGGCTCGGTCTTCTTCGCTTTCCGGATCGCGCAGTACGTAAATGCGGAATCCTTTCGTCTTCTTTTTGCGAGCTTTGTTGCCGTCGATGGCGTTACAGTGGAGGCTGATAAAGAGATCGCCGTTCCACTTGTTTGCAATCTGCGGACGTTCGGAAAGTTGAATGAATTTGTCTGTACTGCGGGTGAGCTTCACATGAAAGCCCATGGCGACAAGTTCTTTTTCAAGAAGCTTGGAAACCGCAAGCACGATGTCTTTTTCGTTAGAAATCAAACCGATGGCACCTGGGTCTTTTCCACCGTGGCCCGGATCGATCACAATGTTCCTGACTTCACGAGATCCCGCAGGCGCATTCTTGCGCACGAGAGGCGCCGCCTTTTCTGCGACGGACGACGAAGATTTCGCGACAGAGGATGAGGACTTTGCAACCGAAGAGGATGACGGCTTTTTCGCGGAAGAAGAAACGGCCAGAGGGGAATCCGTTTTCAAAAGCTTTGCCGTGGTATCGACCGTGTATTTTTTGGAAAATGCCTTGCCAAAAATTTCAACCGTTTCTTCGAGAGGCGTCCAGACGACATCGTTTTCGAAGACGGTGGGCGTCGAAAGCTTGACTGCATTCCCGTTGGCAAAAATGTACGGGAATCCGAGAACGAAGGAACAGGAAAGCTCTTTGCCTTCGGTCTTAAAATGACGTTCTACCGGTTGCAAATGGGTTTTGAGACCTTCTTCCTTGGAAAGCGAATCCAAGTTCACCATCCAGGTTCCGTCGATTTTTGAGATAGGAACGCTTGCGACCGCTTCCGTGAAGAGGCCTAGCCACAAAAGCAGCGTTATAAAAATCAGCGTCGACCGCTCGCTTTGACGATGCGCGCTATGGCGAGCTTCTCGTCCCGAGCGATAATATCTTGTCGTTTGTCTCTTTGGTCCTTGCCTCGACATAAGCCTACTTCGATCTTTGCGTAACGCTTTTTAAAATACAACTTCAACGGAATCAGGGTGAGACCCTTGAGTTCAGTTGCTTTGCGCATCTTCTGGATTTCAGAAACGTGGGCGAGCAACTTGCGCTTGCGCTGCGGTTCGTGCCCAAAGCGTTTGGCGAAAAAATATTCGTCGATGTGGGCGCCCACAAGCCAAAGTTCGTTCTTGTCTTTGGAGACTTCGACCCAGGCTTCGTTAAAGCTGCATTTACCAGCTCGAATCGATTTGATTTCAGAGCCGACGAGCATGACGCCGACTTCAAAACGATCTTCGATAAAGTAAAGATGTTGAGCCTTTCGGTTTGTGATCGTCGGCGTTTTTGCGACTTCTTTTTTATCAGCCATGGTCTTCTTCGCCTTCGATGTTTCCGATGAATTCCGCATCGGCGGATTTCTCGTCAAAAATTTTGCTGAGTTCGCGGCTCGCTTCGAATACCGGACGAATTTGGGCGTCGATACTCACCTTTTCCCCGGTGCGAGGATTGCGGGCGGTGCGAGCACCGCGCATGCGCAGCTTAAAGCGTCCGAATCCGCGGATTTCGATGTTCTTGCCTTCAATCAGTGCGTTGGAAATCGCATCCAAAAAATTTTCCACAATGATTTTCGTGTCGACCTGGGTCATTCCGGCGCGTGATGCGATTTCTTCCACGAGATCTTTTTTGGTGATGTTTTTGGATGCGCCCATTTTACTTTCCCCAACCTGTATTCTTTGTGCGCTTGTCCGGTACGAGTTTGCCGAGGGCCTTCTTCAGGTCCTTCAGGCCGATTCCCGTTATCGCAGACGTTGCAATGTATTCCTGTTTCTTGGCCTTGAACGCTTTTTCGGCTTTTTCAATTCCCAAGTCGGCCTTGTTGAGAGCCACGATGAACGGCTTTTCCACAAGCTTCGGGTGGAATTGTTTGAGTTCCTTGCGAAGGGTCTGGAAGTTCTTCCAAGCGTTATCGTCAAAAGCGTCGATGACGAAAAGAAGAGCGTAGGTGCGTTCGATGTGTTTCAAGAATTCATGACCGAGGCCCTTGCCTTCGCTTGCGCCTTCGATCAAACCCGGAATGTCTGCAACGACAAAGGAACGTGCCGATTCCGTCACGATACCGAGCACCGGTTCGAGAGTGGTGAACGGGTAGTCGCCGACTTTAGGCTTGCCGCTCGAAATCTTGTTTACGAGGGAAGACTTGCCTGCATTCGGGAACCCCACAAGGCCCACGTCTGCAACAAGCTTCAGTTCCAGGTAAAGTTCACGACGTTCACCGCGCTGACCCTGCGTTGCCTTTTCTGGCCCCTGCATGGTGGGCGTTACAAAGTGAACGTTGCCGAGTCCGCCGCGTCCGCCTTTGGCTGCCACCCAGCGCTGGTTCGGTTCCGTCAGGTCCGCAAGAATGTGACCTTCGGAATCTTTGACGAGCGTGCCACAGGGAACGTCGACAATCAAATCCTTGGCAGAACGACCGGTGCAACGGGCGGCTCCGCCGTCCTGACCGTTGTCAGCCTTGTAAATATGAGCGTTGCCCATGTCCAAAAGCGTGGAATACTGTTCGTTCGCACGCAAGATGACACTGCCGCCGCGACCACCGTCGCCACCGTCCGGGCCTCCAAGCGGTACAAACTTTTCACGGCGGAAACTGCTAAGACCGTTACCGCCTTTGCCGGAGCGAACTTCGATTGTTTTTTCGTCTAGGAACATGCAACAAATGTAGAAAAATTGTTATCGGGAAATCCCATTTCTACTTGTTGCAGGTCCCGTACTTGCGGATAGAATGAATCTTTGACGAAATGTTCGTGCCTGGTTTCTCGAAACTGACTTCCACGCGGCTGATGTTTTTCACGACACTGTCGCGTTCGACGCGGAGCCCGAAGCCTTCCTGGACAAAGTCGCTCCACTTGATGTTTGCGGTCACGAGTTCTGTTCGCGGTGTAGGTGATGCATACGCCGCCCCATTCGGAGAGGGCGTTGCCACGCTGTTCATCGCCGGAAATTTCGAAAAAGATTCTTGCGTAGGGGTGGCTGTCGCATTTTCTTTCGCCCTATTGACTTTTTTAACTTAATAAGTTAAATTTAAGTTAAAAAGGGGCGTTATGAGTATCGGCGGAATCACCTACAAGACAATCAACGGCAAGCGCTACGCTTACTACCAGTGGACAGAAAACGGCAAGCAGCGTAGCCGTCGTGTGAAAGACGAGGAATTTGCGGAACTTGCCGCGAAAATTGCGGCGGAGCGTGCGCAAAAAGAATCGCTGCGTGGCATTTTGCAGGGCGTGGTGGCTGAACCCGTTGCGGCCTATTCTGCTACTCCGAATTTCAAGACAGACGTGAAAATCGGAGCGCAGTTGCCCCGTTTTTTCGCCTCTGTAATGAAGTGGAAAAAACGCGAGTGTTTTGCTGCCCTCCACGACTATATCTATAGCGAAAACAATGATCGAGTCTTGATTCTGTATGGGCTTCGCCGTACGGGCAAGACGACGCTTGTTCGCCAACTTATGGGCGAGATGCCTGCCGAAATGCTTGCAAAGACGGCGTTTGTCCAGCTGAGTTCCCGCCATTCCCTTGCCGATGTCAATCACGATCTCAAGTTGCTGGAATCGCTCGGCTACCGCTACGTCTTTATTGACGAAGTGACGATGCTCAGCGATTTTATCGAGGGAGCAGCGTTGTTCTCCGATGTGTTTGCGGCGGGTGGCATGAAGGTAGTCCTTTCGGGGACGGATTCCTTGGGGTTTGTCTTTTCGGAAGATGAACAGCTTTATGACCGTTGCATTTTGCTGCATACGACCTTTATCCCATATCGTGAATTTGAAAATGTCCTTGGTGTAGCGGGGATAGACAAGTTCATTGAGTTCGGCGGTACCATGAGCATGGGGGGTGCGAACTACAATATGGACAAGTTTACTTTTGCGACGAAAGAGAGCGCGGACGATTATGTGGATTCCGCCATTGCCCGCAATATTCAGCATTCCTTGAAGTGCTATCAGCATGAGGGGCATTTTCGCTCGTTGCAGGAACTCTATGATGCAGGGGAACTGACGAATGCGATTAACCGCATCGTGGAGGACGTGAATCACCGCTTTACGATAGAGGTGTTGACGAGAGAATTCAAGTCCGGCGACTTAAGCCGTTCCGCACAGAATTTGCGCCGTGACAGATTCAAGCCTACAGATATTTTGGATAGGGTTGATATCGGTGCGGTTACAAAGAGGCTTAAGCATCTCTTGCAGATACGTGATAAGGCGGAACTTTCTGTCGGAATAGGCGAGGCTCACCGTGCGGAGATTAAGGAATATTTGGACCTGTTGGACCTTACGTGCGACATCGATGTGGTAAACATGTCGAACCTGAATGCGCGTTTGACGCGTACGGTTCTTTCGCAGCCGGGGCTTCGCTACGCCCAGGCGTCAGCGCTCATTCAGAGTTTGTTGCTCGATGAGACGTTCAGGAATATTCCGATAGCTGAGCGCATGTCCATCGAAAAGCGAATTCTTGACGAGATTCGCGGTCGCATGATGGAAGAAATTGTATTGCTTGAAACCAAGATGGCTAGACCGGACAGACAAGTTTTTCAGTTGCAGTTTGCTGTTGGCGAATTTGATATGGTGGTGTTTGACCCGAAAAACGCCTGCTGCGAAATCTACGAGATCAAGCACAGTGACCGGGTCGCCAAGGAGCAGTGCCGTCACTTGCTGGACGCAAAAAAATGCGCCGATACGGAATTCCGCTATGGGAAAATTTTGAGCAAAAACATAATATACCGAGGCCCCGCGGGAGCGCTCGGTAACATTAATTATCTGAATGTGGAAGATTATTTAAAGGGCTTGGCTTAAACCAGGCCGATCCCTTCGTCAAGTCCGAGCGCGATGTTCATGTTCTGAATCGCAGCGCCGCTCGCACCCTTGCCCAGATTGTCGAGAATGACGGAGACTTGGATGGAAGAATCCTTGCCGAACACGTAAACGTGAGCTTCGTTCGTTCCATTGCATTCCGTCGGGTTAAGAGATCCTGCATCCAGTGTCGGTTCCTCTTCAAACGGGAGAACTTTGACAAAGCGGGTGTTTGCGTAATGAGCCGCAAGAATTTCCTGAACGTCTTTTGCCGAAGCGCTCTTGGTCAAGGAACTTTGGAAAAGAGCTGTGGAAACAGCCATGCCTTTATAATATGGACCGACGACCGGATTGAAGATTGGGGCTTTTTCAAGTCCGCATACCTGCATCATTTCTGGGAGGTGTTTGTGATGATGTCCGAGCGCATAAGGGCGCGGAGCGAACAGGCGAGGGGATTCTCCCGGATGCGAAATCTGGGCGCCTTCCGCTTCGTAGCTTGCGATCATTTTTTTTCCGCCGCCCGAGTAGCCGGTAAGGCTGTATGTGGCTAGGTCCGCATTCTTTTTCAAAAGTCCAGCCGCGATCAGCGGATAGACTCCGAGAATGAATCCGGAAGCGTGGCAACCCGGATTTGCAATGCGGGTATTCGTTTCAACGGCTTTGCGAAATTCCGGGGAGAGTTCCGAAAGTCCGTAAGCCCAAGCTGGATTGGTACGGTGGGCGGTAGACGCATCAATGATCTTCGTCTTCGGATTGGTGCAGAGTTCTGCACTTTCCTTCGAAGCGGCATCCGGCAAGCAGAGGAATGTAACGTCGGATTCGTTGATTAAACGCTGGCGCTCTTTCGCATCTTTGCGGAGTTCAGGATCGATGTGCAAAAGTTCCACGTCGTCGCGGTTGGCGAGACGTTCGTTGATTTGAAGGCCAGTGGTCCCGGCCTCACCATCTACGAAAACTTTGAACATATTGAATAGGTAAGGGTTGAGTGTAGAACTTAGAGCTTAGAGATCAGAACTTAGATTATGTTAAAAAATAAGTTCTACCCACTAAGCTCAGCCAACTGCGACGAAGTCGCAAATTACTTGTTAGCGCCGCAGCACTTCTTGTACTTTTTGCCCGAACCGCACGGACACGGATCGTTTCGACCGACTTCCGCTTCCTTGTGGATGGTCTGCGGCTTCACTGCGCGACCGTCGTAGAAGAGCCATGCGCCCTTCACGCGGTGGAATTCAGAAAGTTCGTGGTGCTCACGGGCGATGTTGCCCTGCTTGAACTTGCAGACGAATTCGACCCAACCGATGTTCTTTTCTTCTTCGGTCTTCGTTTGGAGAATCTTGATGCCAAGCCATTCGGAACGGTTGCTCCATTCTTCGACGCTCTTTTCATCGTAGTCGGCCTGCTGGGATGGTTCGAGAGAGTCCTTGAGCCACTTCACTTCGTGCTTGGCGTAAGCGGTGTAACGGGAGCGCATCAGGGCTTCCGGAGTCGGAGCGAGGGTCAAACCCTTAATGATCGGTTCGCAGCATTCGGTGTAGGTTTTGCCGGAGCCGCACGGGCAAAGATTTTCTTCTGCCATAGTCAAAATTCCTTGGTTCGTTTTAAAACACGATAGGCCATCCCCGTGAAAGGATGACCTTCAAAATATATTTATTATTCTTCGACCTTTTTCAGGATCCAGATTTCTTCCTTGCCTTTACGGGTCGGAATGCTGTCCTTCACCGGCATGCGTTCGGCAATGTCGAAAATGCCGTCGAGACGAGCCATGAGTTCGCCTTCGGAAGTCGGATGCGGAGGACCCTGGAGGGAGTTGCCGTTCAAGAACGGGTAGAAGAACGCGATGACGATGCCGTCATCCTTGAGCATCTTCTGCCAGACTTCAAAGCATTCGTCGCGACGACCCGGATGGATTGCCGTGAATGTGCAGTAGTCATAGATGATGTCAAACTGCTGTCCGCCCTTCTTCGGATCCTTCGGGTTCAGTTCGAAAAGGTCCAAGTCGAGGGACTTGAAGTTTTCGTGCTTGCGGGAAAGACGGTCGAGTTCATCGACAGCTGTCGGTGCAAAGTCAACGGCGAGCACTTCGTGTCCGCGTTCTGCCCAAGCTTCTGCATCATAGCCGAAGCCTGCGCCCGGGACGAGCACGCTTCCCGTTTGGGGACAGACGGGGTTCTTGAAGAAGTCGAGAAGAGCCGGAGTGGCTTTCTTCAAATTCCAGTAATCCTTGTGTTCCGTGTAGAGATTTTCCCAGAACTCAGGCAGATTCTGTGTCAGCATTGGCTACCTTCTGTTGTTTTTTATAAGCGAGCTGTCCGCATGCGGCGAAAATGTCGCGACCGCGCGGATTGCGAATGGTGATCTGGATGTTGGCTGCACGCACCTTTTCGAGAAAGCTGTCGACGTCTTCCTGTGTCGGGGCTTCCAAGTTCGGATCGTCCATGGCGTTCAAAACGATTGCGTTCACCTTGACACGACGCGGCGCGCAGATACGGATCAGTTCCTTGGCTGCGGCAGGAGTGCAGGTAACGTCTTTCATCAAAACAAATTCGAAGGTGACGTAGTTATCGGTACGACGCGAATACTCGTCGGTCGCTTCGAGAAGCTTTTCGATTGGCCAAATCTTGTTCACCGGCATCACGGATCCGCGGGCTTCGTTGTTTGTGCTGTTGAGGCTCACGGCGAGGCAGCATGGCGTGTTGCGGTCCACGAGCTCCTTGATTTTGGGGACGACTCCGCTTGTGCTCACGGTCATCTTTTTACGGCCCAAGTTGAAGAGCTTTTGGTTGTGCAAGGTGCAACAGGTGCGATGGACATTTTCCAGGTTGTTGAGCGGTTCGCCCATACCCATGAAGATGATGTTTGTCACCTGAGCCTGTTTGCCGTCGGCGTTGATTTCTCCGGTTTCTTTCAGATAATCATTCACGCGGATGATTTCTTCGAGAATTTCACCCGCTTCGAGATTGCGGATGAATCCCATTTTGGCGGTGCGGCAGAACGCGCAGTTCATGGCGCAGCCAATCTGAGTGGAAACACAGACGGAAAAACGTCCGTTCGTCGGAATGAGCACTGTTTCGATGTAATGGTCATCGGCCGTTCTAAAGAGCCATTTGACGGCTCCGTCGACAGAAACGAGATGCTGCACTTCTGTAAGCGAGCGGATCGCGAAAGCTTTGGAAAGCTTATCCCTGGTTTGCTGTGGAATGTTCTTCATCTGGTCATAGCTCGAAACCTGCTGGCAGAAAAGCCAGTTTTCGATTTGATCAGCGCGGTATGTCTTTTCGCAATTCGCGGAAAGCCATTCCTTGAGTTCATCCACTGTCAGGGATTTGATATCTTTAAAATTATACGTCACCGAGACGCAAAGATAGCAATTTTTGCTAGAAATGTAAGTAAAAAAAGAGTCTTCAGTCCATGGGTCCAATGAAAAACGCCCGAATTTCGGGCGTTTTGAAGTTTAGAACATTTGGCGGGTTTTCTTTTTCGGCGGCGGAGCGTTCTTTTCCTTTTTCGTTTTCGCCGTCATGGATCCTTCCGCAGTGCTCTTGCTCGAGAAGATTGTGGCGTCTCCCGCATCCTTTTTGTTCGAGAAGTGGTTGCCGTCGCAGTGTTCTTCTGGAATATGGCCAGCGGAATAGAGACAGAACGAGGTCGCTCCGCAGAATTCGCCTGCGATCTTGCCTGTGTGGTTACAGACTTTTTTCGCAATGACGCCTGCTGGCATCGAGAATCCGCGGATCGGGAGATCCTTGTGGAGTTCCTTCATCACTTCGATCCAGGCTGGAAGCGGGTCTTCGGAACCGGTATGGCCCGGACCCATCGGGGCAGGGGAGTCTGTTCCGACCCAGACGCCCATTGTGTAATAACGGGTAAATCCGATGTACCAGGCGTCTGCGTAGTTGTTCGTTGTACCGGTTTTTCCGCCGCTCGGGTGACGGAATCCGCTTGCGCCGACACGGGCTGCGGTGCCGTGAATGTTCACGTCCTTCAGCATGTCGACCATGATGTAAGCGCTCGCCGGTTTTAGGACTGTCTTTTCTTCGCTCTTGTGGCGTTCGATCACGTTGCCCGACTTGTCGACGATCGAGTCGATCATGTAAGGCTCGATACGCACGCCGCCGTTCGGGAACACCGTATAAGCGGAAGTCATTTCCATGAGCGTACTGCCGATCGACCCGAGGGCGAGGCTCGGCACGGGCTGCAAAGGCGCTTTCTTGATACCGAACTTGCGGGCATAGTCCACCACGTTCGAAAGTCCGTACTTGATACCGGTGAGAACTGCAGGAAGGTTCATGGAACGGTACAAGGCTCGGCGCATCGTCATCATGCCTTCGAATTCCTTTTCGAAGTTCGCCGGTCGCCAGGTCTTGGACGGATCGCCTTCGTCTTCAATCGTCACCGGCTGGTCGTTGATCGAGTCGCAAGGAGAGGCGCCTGCTTCTACGGCTGCCGCATAGACGATTGGCTTAAAGGAAGAGCCCGGCTGACGAAGAGACTGGACTGCACGGTTCCAACGGGATTCGGCAAAGCTGTTGCCACCGACCATGGCGCGGATAGCTCCCGTTCCATTTTCAATAAGGATCATTGCCATTTGCGGTGCGTGGTAACGCGAAGAATCCGGATAGCGCCACTTGGACGGATCGGAGGCGGTATCCTTTGCGAGATAATCCTTTTTGAAGAGTGCGTAAACGCTGTCGAAGTGGGCGACGACCGAGTCCGCAGGCATGTTGTACTTGGAACTTAGGCCGAGCTTCCAGACCGCACGCTGCTGAATGCGCTTGCGAATGCGGGCGATATGCTTCTTTTCCACTTCTTCGGCGAAAGCCTGGATGTTCGGATCGATCGTGCTGTAGATGTTCACGCCGTCTGCGTACAGGGATTTTTGACCGTACTTGTTTTCCATGAACTTGCGGATTTCTTCGTAGTAGTAAAGGCCAGAACCGTTGCCGACCTTGTGCTTGACCGTTTCCACAGGTTCTTCGATGTAGCGCTTGTAATCTTCCTTGGAAATGTAACCGGCGTTCTGCATGGCGTAGAGGACCGTGTTGCGGCGTTCAAGTGCAGTCTCCGGGTGGCGGTCCGGACGGTAACCTTCCGGGCGTTGGAGCATGCCGGCGAGGATCGCCATCTGCGGAATCGAAATGCTGTCGAGAGGCTTTCCAAAGTAGAAGTCGCTCGCCGCCTGGAAGCCGTAGTTGCCGCCGCCGAGGTAAACTTCGTTCATGTAGAACTCCATAATCTCGCGCTTGGTGTAGGTCTGCTCGATGCGGACCGACGTCATGGCTTCTTTGATTTTTCTCGAAAGTTTGCGTTCCGGAGTGAGGAACAAGAGCTTTGACAGCTGCTGGGTCAAAGTCGAAGCGCCACGGATCTTGTCGCCGCGTGTCACGGATTGGATCACGGCCTTCGGAATCGCGACAATGTTCATGCCCCAGTGTGTGTAAAAGTCGCGGTCTTCCGTTGCCATCACCGCATTCATCTGCATCTGCGGAATGGAATCGATTGGAGTCCACACGCGGCGTTCCACAAAGAATTCGTGAACGGGAATGCTGTCCTTGTCGTAAACGGTCGTCACGAGCTTCGGGTCAATGTCTTCGAGCTGCTGCAAGGAGGGGAGCGTGGGAACGAGACTTGCGAAGTATAGGTAGATCGCGACAAACGCTGCGATGCATGGCACAAGGAAGATCCCGAGCCAAATGAAAACCATTTTCCCTGGGCGGGGGAATACTTTGCCCACCGCCGAAGCGATCTTTTGGAATACGTTCATTTTATCACACTATATACAAAGGGTACTAGCGAAAAGTTTGGATAAAATGTAACTTTATAGGGAACTAAATTTTTTTTGGAGTAAATGAAATGAGCCTTTTTAAGGGAATTGTTCCTTCCGCACTGACCCTCTCATTCCTTGGGCTTGTCGCTTGCGGTTCTGTCGATAACGATCCGCCCAAGCTCGAAAGCGTTTTCGGCACGGTTTCCGCCATGGATACCCTGGTTGCGGTTTTCGACAAGTCGATTGAGGACTTTGATGATTCCCTCGTGACTTCGAACCAGCCGATCACCGTGGTGAAGCAGAAGGGCAAAAAAATTTATATTGTCGGTGCAACGGATACGCTCGCAAGCATTCCGCGTTTTGCCGTCGACAGCGATTACGACACGCTCAAGTTCGCAAGCATCCAGGATGAAGACGGCAACAAGAGCAAGCTCCAGACGGTGACCTTCTCCACATATCCGTTCCTCGACAGTGACGAATACGAATACAACAAAGAAGGAACCTGTTATTCGAACAAGAAACCGGCCGATGCCGATGTTCTCACCGATTCAACGGGCAGCAAGTTCTACAACGGCGCAAAGACAACCAAGACGCTCACCGTCACGGGAATTCTCGGTGGCCAGTACAGCAAAAACTGTGAAGACGACGCGGATACCTACCGCATCTTCCTTCAGAAGCGCGATACGATTTCGATCCAGCTCGAAGCCCGCTCTACGGATATTCCGCTGCAGCTCGTGGTTCTTGGACCGTCCAAGATAGGCGCTGCCCCGGCAGAATGCACGGATGACAACCAGGAATTCTTCACTTACGACATGAAGAACCAGAAAAAGGTCGCTCCGATTGATACGATTGTGGGAATCGGTGACATTCACGAATGCGGAACGACGACAATTACCGATAAGCTCGCCTATTATATTCAGGTGCGTTACTCGGATGGACTCACGACTTCGGAACAGAGACCGCAGGCTTACAAGCTTTCGGTGACCCTCCATCCAATAAAAAAAATGAAAAAAATCTTGTGAAGACCCCTTGACAAATGTTTTGCAAGTTCTATATTTGGGTCGTCGCAAATGCGAATGTGGCGTAACTGGATAGCGCAACTGGCTACGAACCAGTAGGTTGCAGGTTCGAGTCCTGCCACTCGCACGAAAAAGCTCCGAGAGAAATCTTGGAGCTTTTTTTGTTCTCCCGCATTTCTCGTACACATGTAGAAATCGCACCCGAACCATTTTAGTCTTTGTCTATATAAAAACGAAATCCGCAAGCCGTTGATTTCTCGGATTGCGGAACTCAAAAAAGAAAACAATCGTACGGTAAAATGGATTTGGACACTCTTTTCCAGTATTTTGCCGCTGCGGATTCAGCACAAGCAAGGCTTGTGGATGCAAACGTTGGCGACGAATTTAATTAGGAAGTCTTCCCGATTTCGTTTTTCCTGTAGGAGCTCTGTAAAAACGCAGACTTTACCCTCTGAGTTTGTTTATATTCAAGATAGGATGTGTTCAAAATTTTTGAAGGGGTTTTGGGCTATGGCTTTTCTTTCTTTCACTATGAGGTAACTATGACACAACCAATCAATGGTAAATTCGAAATGCCGGTACTTCCGTATGCGGCAGCTGATTTGTCTCCGGCATTGAGCGCCGAAACCATCGAATTCCACTACGGTAAGCACTTGCAGACTTACCTGAATAATTTGAATGCGGCCCTCCCCGGCAGTGCATTTGAAGGAAAGTCTTTGGAAGAAATTGTAAAGACTGCGGATGGTGGCGTCTTTAATAATGCAGGCCAGTTCCTGAACCATTCCATGTACTTCTTGCAGTTCAAGGCGCCTGTAGAAAATAACGTTCCCACGGGTAAAATTGCGGATGCCATCGCGCGTGACTTTGGCTCTTTTGAAAAGTTCCAGGAAGAATTCCAGGCAAAAGGCGCGGGCCTTTTCGGTTCGGGCTGGGTATGGCTTTCGGCAGATGCTTCGGGTAATCTTGTCATTACGCAGGAAGGCAACGCCCAGAATCCGCTGACAAAGGGTCTTGTTCCGCTGCTCACGTTCGACGTTTGGGAACATGCCTATTACATCGACTACCGCAACCGCCGTCCGGATTACCTGAAGGCTTTGTGGAGCATCGTGAACTGGGATGAAGTGAACAAACGTCTCGGCTAAACGTTCCTTACATTTCTGAAATCGGAAACCACATTTTTGTCTTAGACAAATGAGCGGTTTCCTTTTTTATTTCGATTTCAAAGACTTTCGATTGGCATCATTTTTGCATAAAGGAGGTTGTAAACCCTCAAATAAGGAAACATGCAATGAAAAAGACAATCGAAATGGTTCTTGCAACGGCTCTCGCTGCTTCTCCGCTTTTTGCAGAAGCTCCGAAATTTTCTGTCGCTGGTGAAGTGGAATTCGAAGCCAATGCTCAGAACGTAAGCGGGACTTGGTATCACGATTACAGTTCGACTTTTAACCTTTTATTTGCAATCCAGTTTACGGATAAGTGGTCTGCGGAAGCGGCGATTTCCGCGGATGGGGATGGCACGGCTCCGGGTTTTGCGTATGATGGGGCGTTTGTCCAGTACCTGTTGAGTGAGAAGGTCGCGTTCAAGGTGGGAGACTTCACTTATGCGGAAGGCGCATTCCGTTATTACAACTATGACGACCCTGCGGATTACGCGATCGGCATGGTGGAACGCGGCATCCGTGGCTTTGAAGTGAATGCCTACGGTCTTGTGGTCGGCTTGGGTCTTGGCACGGATGCTGACGACTGCAGCGAAGAAGGCTGTACGACCTATGATGCGCATATCGCTTATGATCTTGCGCTCGGTGAACATACGATCCGTCCTTTCTTCAATTATAAAAGTTATCAGACCGAAAGCCATAACAGCCTCCGCGCAGGTGTTACGGCGAACCTTGTGTTCGGATCGTTCGGTAGCGCACAGCTCGCTTACGGCTTAAAGTCCGATTATCTCACGGAAGACGAACCGAAGATGACGCACGCCTTTGCCGTGGAACCGGAGCTGAACTTTGGCAAGGTGAGTCTCAAGGCGACCGCATTCTACGCGATCATCGATGATGAAAGCGCCACAGATCTGGAAGTCCCGGAATACATGTTCTTCTACGTGGAACCGAGCTTCGGAATTACGGATAAATTCGCCTTGGGCATTCAGGGAGAATATCACACGATGGCTCTGGATTCGGATGCTTCCCTCGCTCAGATTTGGGCGGGTCCGAAGGCTTATTACACGGCGACGGAAAACTTGGGCTTTGATGCTTACGTTCGCGCCTGTATTCCGCTCGGCGACGATTACGAAGGAGACGATAAAGATGTCTCGGTTGGCGCTGGCGCATCGGTTGCCATGTCCTTCTAAAAATGTACTTACCCTAAAACCAGAAGGGCGACCCGGTCGGGTCGTTCTTTCTGTTTCAAAATGAAGTTTTCTTCGTGAAACGAGGCTTTTTATAGAATGGTGAAAAAAGAGAAACTTACCTATTTGTTTTATATATTGAAAAAAGAAATCAAGGAGTCTTTATGCAGGAAGTCGAAAAGTTTCTCAAGGAATGCGGTGTCTATTTTGTTGCTACGGTCGATGGGGATCAGCCTCGCGTGCGTCCCTTTGGTACAGCCAATATTTTTGATGGCAAACTTTACATTCAGACGGGGAAGTCTAAGGACGTTTCCAAGCAGATTCATACGAATGCTAAAGTAGAAGTTTGCGCCCTGGATAAGTCCGGTTCGAAATGGCTGCGTATCACAGGAAAGCTTGTATCGGATGACCGGCGCGAAGCGAAGGTCGACATGCTAGAACATTATCCGAGTCTCAAGGCGATGTATTCTCCGGATGATGACAACACGGAGGTCCTTTACTTTAAGGATGCGACCGCTACGTTCTACAGCTTTGCGGAAACGCCTCGCACGGTGAAGTTCTAATTCCCATTTTGAACAAAAAGTACGGAAAATTTCGATGAAAACCCTGAATGTTGTGCCCTGCTTTCGGGGTTTTCTTGTATAAGAATCACACTAAAGAACAAACCAGAATCGTGGGTAGGTAGAAATTTTAAGGAGAACAGAGTATGGAAAATCTGTTAAAAAAGTTTGGGATTGAAGGATTGATTGCTGGCTTGATGCTCGCGCTCGCATGCGTATGCATGTGGGGGTGTGGGGATACATATTATGACTGGGAGGATAGAAGAAGTGCGGCGCTCTTGACAATCCGATTCTAGTAATTTATATTAGTGCACAAGTGTGTATGATTTTGCTTTCGACGCGCGATGTAAAACAACCTAAAGCCCTGCCTTTTTAAGCTTGTAGGCGGGGAGGAGCGAAAGATGAAAGATACGCTGAATGGCGGATGTGTTGACATTTGGCTGGATGAAATTGTTCCTTGCCTCAAAGATATCAAAACTGGCGAAATCAAAGAAACTGTAGTGTTCAAGATCGAAAGCCGCTCATTTCTGAGAAAGTTCAAGGAAAAGGATGGGTGGGGAATCAATTGGATCAATGTCCCCACAGAAGTTGAGGTCTATGCTCTCGCCTTGAAGGAGAATAACGAAATCCAGGGGCTGGTTGGAGTAAGGAAAGATGTGGATGCTCAAGCAGCATATTTGCATTGGGCTTGCACAGCACCGCAGAACAATAAGCACTTGCTCGGAAAACAGAAATTTAGTGGCGTTGGCGGTCATCTTTTTGCAATTGCTGCAGACCGTTCTGTATTATGGGGATATAAAGGGTATATTTACGGATTTGCCCTTAACAAAGAGTTGTTGAATCACTATATTGGAGTTATTGGAGCATCTTTTTTAGGGATTCTGCACCCATTTCATTTTATGCTTGATAAGGGTGCTGCACAAAAACTTTTGGAGGTCTATACCTATGAATGGAATTAGAAGACCCGCTGTTATCTTGGCGGATTCTATGGAAGAGTATATGGCGACTCCAGATCCTTACAAAAATCCGCCCAAAAGCAAGTTGAATATTTTTAAACTCGGCGAATATGCCGAGCGTGTTGGAAAGGATTTTTCTGAATTGACTGCCGAAGAAATTTTGCAGTTTAAGAATCCATAGCGCTTGTGTCAGCTACCCATTTTTGTAAGCTTTCCCAATGGGAGAAAGGAACGTTCCCCCTGATGTAAAAGGGTTTGATATGGATAGTCTTGGAAATGAATCTTGTCAGTATGGCGTATTGGATAGTGATTTAAAATGGATTAAGAAATGTGATGATGTGCGGGCATGGGATGATGATGTGTATTGCGTAATTCTTGATGATGAAGGAGAAATAAGTTTTGTTTTAAAAAATGAAAATGATACAATCCCTGCTCCTCGAAAATTTGCGATTGGCGGTTTTTGGGGTGATATGATTAAATTGGGTGGGAGCATCTGCGATATAAATAACGATAAAATTACCTGTTCTGATGTAATATGGTATGGTAAT
>NZ_JALFIA010000031.1:0-11924 GCF_022776125.1 Hallerella sp.
ATACGTCCAACCGCAATCATTGTGGTAAATCATCTGACGGGTCATTCCCCCGTCAATGCAAACATTTTCGCCAGTGATGAATCCCGCTTTTTCGCTCGCAAGGAAAAGCACCATGTTGGAAATATCGAGCGGATTCCCGACGCGGCCCGCAGGCTGCTGAGTGGCATCGGCGCCATCATAGACTTTGAAATCCGTATCGATCCAGCCCGGCGAAATGGAATTCACCCGGACCTTCCCCGCAAAGCTCACCGCCAAAGCATGCGTCAGAGCGGCGATTCCGCCTTTCGCAGCCGTATAACTCTCCGTCTGCGGTTGACTCATCCGATCACGGCTCGAAGAGATGTTCACAATCGAAGCTCCCGGCGCAAAGTAGGGCGCCAAAAGTTTGCTCAAATAAAACGGAGCCGTCACACCGACCGCAAGCGCATAGTTGAAATCTTCATAACTGCAGTCGTCGATACCCTTCATCAGCGGAAGCGCATTGTTCACCAAAACATCAACATGTCCAAACTTTTGAATGACAAAATCAGCAAATTTTTCAAGAACCTCTTTTTGTGAAAGATCCCCGACAAAACAGGGATTTTCCCGAATGTCAATGTACGCGATCTGCGCGCCTTCCTTTTCAAATTCATTTACGATGGTCGCTCCGATTCCATGAGCACCACCAGTCACAACGACATTTTTATTTTGGAACGATTTCATGAAGAAAATATAAGAACTTTCAAAACCACTGCACAAAAGTACACGAAAGTATGTATATTTAATGCGTATGATTGAAAGATTGCATGGAATTCTTGTGGAACGCCACCCAACTTTAGCTGTCGTCGAATGCGGCGGTGTAGGTTACGGGGTTCAAATCTCTGCCCGCACAGGGGAACGTTTGCCCACCGAAGGTTCGGAAATTACCCTGCTCACGCATCTCGTGGTCCGCGAAGACGCGATGGAACTTTTCGGCTTTGCCGATGCGCAGGAAAAAGAGCTTTTCTTGAGCATGATTACGGTGAACGGCGTCGGTCCGAAGACCGCCCAGCGCATTCTTTCGAGCGTTTCCCCGGGTGACTTCCTTTCGATCATCGCCCGTGGCGATAAAGCGGCCCTCGGCAAAATCAAGGGCGTCGGCAAAAAGACTGCCGAAATGTTCGTGTTGACCTTGAAAGACAAGGCGATGGCCCTTTCTGCCGTGGAAGGCGGCGAACAGACTGCCCTCCTCGCCCCAAACCAGAGCGAAGCGATCCAGGCCCTGCACACCCTCGGCGTCAAGGAACCTGCGGCCTCCAAGGCAGTCGAAAAAGCGGTCGAAATCCTCGGCACGAACGTCGACGTCACAAAGCTCATCCCCGAAGCGCTCAAGCACGTTTAAGCTTGTAAAGGAAATCCATGTCGGAACGTATCATTTCTCCTGAGCAAGAAAATTTCGAAGAGGCGGAACTGGATCGCAGTCTGCGTCCGGAATCCCTTGCGGACTTTACAGGCGAAGACCATATCAAGGAAAGCCTACAGATTTCGATCGAAGCGGCCAAACGCCGCGGCGAAGCCTTGGACCACTGCCTTTTTGCAGGTCCTCCGGGCCTTGGAAAAACGACTCTTGCCGGTATCATCGCAAAGGAAATGGGCGTAGGCATTCACATTACAAGCGGGCCCGTTTTAGAAAAGGCGAGCGATCTCGCCGGACTTCTCACAAGCCTTGGCGAAAACGACATCCTTTTCATTGATGAGATTCACCGTTTGGGACGCGTGATTGAAGAATATCTCTACCCCGCAATGGAAGATTTCCGTTTGGACATTATGCTCGACTCCGGTCCTGCGGCAAGAACGGTGAACCTTCCGCTGAAGCATTTTACGCTCGTCGGAGCCACGACACGTACAGGCCTTCTTACCGGCCCGCTCCGCGACCGCTTCGGTCTGCACTACCGCCTAGACCTTTACCCGGCAAAGGATCTGCAAAAGATTCTTGTCCGCAGCGCAAAGATTTTGAATGTCGGCATCACCGATGAAGCGGCAAAGATTTTAAGTTCCAAATGCAGAGGCACGCCGCGTATTGCTAACCGTGTACTACGCCGCGCCCGCGATGTGGCAGAAGTCCGCGGAGAAGGTATCATCGACAAGGAAGTCGCCGAGCGCACCTTGAAAATGCTCGGCATCGACGAACGCGGCCTCGATCCGATGGACAGAAAGATCCTTTCGACGCTTGCGACGCACTTCGCCGGAGGCCCTGTAGGTCTCGGGACAATCGGAGCATCGCTCGGCGAAGAACCGGACACACTTGAAGAAGTCTACGAGCCTTACCTGATTCAACAAGGTCTGCTGTCCCGGACCCCTCGCGGACGCATTTTGACACCGACAGCTTACCAAGCGCTGCATCTACCTGTTCCCAAAGGAACCCAAGCAGAGCTCGACTTATAGCCAAATCCGTTTCTGCATCGCTTACTACGGCTAAAAATGGGCGTTGATTTACTACATTGTACGCGAACGTCTATGAGGTACTTTTATGCTTTTTAACTTGGACATGATCAAGGAACGTTACGCTCGCATCCCAGAACGTGTGGAAAAAGCGCGTAAGCTGCTCGGTCGCCCGCTGACTCTGGCAGAAAAAATCCTTTACTCTCACCTGATTGATGGCGCTGAAAATCAGGTTTACGAACGCGGAAAGTCCTTTGCGGAATTCCACCCGGACCGCGTCGCCATGCAGGATGCAACGGCCCAGATGGCTTTGCTCCAGTTCACGACCGCAGGCAAGTCCAAGGTTGCCCTCCCTTCTTCCGTCCACTGTGACCATTTGATTACCGCGAAAAACGGTAAGGAAGAAGACCTCCCGAAGGCTCTCGAAGAAAACAAGGAAGTTTACGGATTCCTGAGCTCCGTCGCCGCCAAGTACGGCATCGACTTCTGGAAGCCGGGTGCAGGCATTATTCACCAGGTCGTTCTCGAAAACTACGCCTTCCCGGGCGGCATGATGATCGGTACGGACTCCCACACGGTGAACGCAGGCGGTCTCGGCATGCTCGCGATAGGTGTCGGCGGCGCCGACGCTGTGGACGCGATGGTAGGTCTTCCGTGGGAACTCAAGTATCCGAAACTCATCGGTATCCATTTGAAGGGCAAGCTCACCGGCTTTGCAAGCCCGAAGGATGTCATTCTGAAGGTCGCTCGCCTGCTCACGGTAAAGGGCGGCACGAACGCCATTTGCGAATACTTCGGCGAAGGTACTCGCGAACTCTCTGCAACCGGTAAGGCAAGCATCGCGAACATGGGCGCCGAAGTCGGCGCCACCTGCAGCACGTTCAGCTACGACGCCACCATGGAACGTTATCTCCGCGCCACGGGCCGTGAAGCCGTTGCAGACGAAGCGAACAAGATTGCGGACTGCCTCCGCGCAGACCCGGAAGTCGAAGCCGAACCGGAAAAGTACTTCGACAAGGTCATCGAAATCGACCTTTCCACGCTGAAGCCGTATTACAACGGCCCGTTCAGCCCGGACCGCGGATTCCCGATCAGCGAAATGCAGGAATCCCTCAAGGAATTCGATTCGACGCACGTCGTAAGCGCAGCCCTCATCGGTAGCTGCACGAACTCGAGCTACGAAGATCTTTCCCAGGTAGCCTCTCTCATTAAGCAGGCTTTGGAAAAGGGTCTTACTCCGAAGGCTCCGCTCATCATCAACCCGGGTTCCGAACAAGTCCGTTACACCGCCGAACGCGACGGTTTCATCGACCTCTTCAAGCAATTCGGTGCAACAATCATGACGAACGCTTGCGGTCCTTGCATCGGTATGTGGGCTCGCCTCGGTGCCGAAAAGAAGGAAAAGAACTCGATTGTCCACAGCTTTAACCGTAACTTCGCCAAGCGCGCGGACGGCAACCCGAACACACACGCGTTCGTCGCAAGCCCGCTCATGGCAGTCGTCGCAGCCCTTTCCGGTTCTCTCTTGTTCGACCCGGAAAAGGACTTCCTCGTGAACGACAAGGGCGAACAGGTGAAGCTTGTTCCGCCGTCCAAGGATGAACTCCCGGTGAAGGGTTTCGCTGTCGAAGATCCGGGCTATGTCGCTCCGGCCGAAGACGGTTCGAAAATTCAAATTTCCGTGGACCCGAACTCCAAGCGTTTGCAGCTCTTGACTCCGTTCAAGGCTTGGGACGGCAAGAACATTTCCGGCGCTCCGCTCCTCATCAAGGCCAAGGGCAAGTGCACGACCGACCACATTTCCATGGCAGGTCCGTGGCTCAAGTTCCGCGGTCACTTGGAAAACATTTCGAATAACATGCTCATCGGTGCTGTCAACGCCTTTAACGGCCAGACGAACCAGGTGAAGGGAAACGATGGCCAGTTCTACGAAGTGCCGGCCCTCGCCCGCAAGTACCGCGATGCAGGTACGGGTTCGATCGTCATCGGTGACGAAAACTACGGAGAAGGTTCTAGCCGCGAACACGCCGCTATGGAACCGCGTTACCTCGGCGTGAAGGCTGTAATCGTGAAGAGCTTCGCCCGTATCCACGAAACAAACCTGAAAAAGCAGGGTATGCTCGCCCTGACATTCACGAACCCGGCTGATTATGATAAAGTCCGCGAAGGCGACTATTTTGATATCAACGGTCTCACGCACTTCGCCCCGGGCTGCCACTTCACCCTCGTGATCCATCACGCGGACGGAACCGAAGACACCGCAGAGCTGAGCGAGACCTACAACCAACAGCAGTGGGACTGGTTCAAGGCAGGCAGCGCTCTGAACAAGATTCGTTCGGGCAACTAAGTCGTTTGGAATTCAGAAAGCTCGCCATTTATGGCGAGCTTTTTGACGTTATTCTTTGGCGATGAACTTTTTCAAGTCATCGAACCTCGCCTTCGCCTCTTCAAAGCCTTCTTCGTAAAGGACGTTTAATTTGTTCACATCCTTTTCAAGACGAGCCACTTTCACGGTCTTCTGCGGGCGAATCACAAAGACTTCCCCGCGGGCATCCGCTTCTTCCAATTCTTCGAGAGTCTGATTGTAAACGCGATAACGGTTTGCACAGGCCTCTACGAACTTTGGATATTTGCGGTACTTGACGCGAATAAGCGGCATGAGCGCATTCGGATCTTTGCGGTAACCCTTTGCACGGGTCAAGACAACGATGCACTTTTCGTATCCCATCCGCTGAAAAGCCTTGTATGGAATACTGTCCGCAACGCCGCCGTCCAAATGCGGAATTCCATCAATGTTTACCAGTCTCGAAACGAGCGGTAAGGATCCCGAAGCGCGGAGCTTGTCCATTCCTTCACTCGTCGTCATATCCTTCAACAGAAGGTTTTCCGCTTCCCCCGTCATCACGTTCGTCACCGTCGCATAGCATTTGATCGGCGAAGCTTCAAAAGCCGCATAATCGAACGGGTCAAGTTCATTTGGAATCGTTTCGTAGCAGAATTTTTTGTTGAACAGATCCCCCGTCAACAGCAAGGAGCGGAAACTCATATAGCGCTTGTCATTGGCATAGGTCGCAATTACACGAAATCCGCGTTTTGGCTGATTTGCCACATAATTGACCGCCTGAACGGCCCCAGCGCTTACCCCCACAACTCCGTCGACTAAGAAGTTCTGTTCCAGCAAAAAATCGATGACGCCGGCCGTATAGACGCCGCGCATGCCGCCCCCTTCGAGGACAAGACCAAGTTTTTTACTAGGAATTTGCATCTTATAGCTCCTTATCCAGTTTTCTCGGCTTGAAATTACTAATTTTGAGACACTATGAGTGAAATTTCTGAATCCTATGTTTCTGAAAAAGTGAAAGCGATTGCCAGAGCTCCCAAATACCGCGGAGCGATTTTCCAAGTGGAAGCCGATGAACGCGGTCTCGCCTTGATCGACGGCAAGGAAGAAAGCTTGAAGATCTACATCACCGTAGATCCGGAAAAGGATCAGATTGTTGAAACCCGCTTCTTTACCTATGGCGGTCCGATCTTTACCGCACTCGCCGACACGCTTTGCGAACGTTTGCAGGGCAAGGCTGTGGAATATCTCGGAAAGACCGATGTGAACCAGCTCGAAAAGGAACTGCGCGACGATCCCGAAACCCCGGCATTCTCGACGAAATCGGCCGAACTCGCTAGCCTTCAAAAGCTGATTGCAAAGCTCATCGCATCCTACCCGGAAAAGAAGGCGGTCGCACTCGCCGCCCGTGAAACAATGGAAAAGGTCAGATACCGCACCCAGACTGTAGAAGGTCGCAACGAAGCCGACAAGGAATGGGCTGCACTTTCGAAGGAAGAACGCCTGCAGCGCATTGCTGACTGTCTACACCTGAACGTACGCCAAGCGCTCCAAAACGACGGAGGAGACCTCGAAATCGTCGAAATGATGGACGACACCCATGTGAAGATTCGTTTCCAGGGAGCCTGCAATGGATGTTCAGCCTCCACCGGTGGAACGCTTTACTACATCGAAGACCAGCTTCGCGACAACGTATACTACAACTTAAGTGTAATCCCGGAAGACGCATTCTCGGCTGCTTACAACAGCTACAACGACACCGTCAATTCCTCTGCAACACTGACCACTCCGGAGAACTAGCATGGGCACCGAAGAAGAAGCTTACAGAGAACCGTATAAGTATGGATTCGTCACCCCGATTGAAAACGACTCCTTCGAAAAAGGTTTGAACGAAGACATTATCCGCCGAGCTTCTAAAATTCGAAAAGAGCCCGAATTCATGCTCAAATACCGCTTGGACGCCTTTGAAAAACTCCAGAAGATGAAGGAGCCGCACTGGTGCGAAGCGAAGTACCCGCCGGTCAACTTGCAGGATATCGTTTACTATTCCGCCCCGAAGACCAAAAAGGCTTACGACTCGATCGAAGACGTGGATCCGGAACTGCTCGAAACCTTTGACAAGCTCGGCATTCCACTCGACGAGCAGAAACGCCTCGCCAACGTCGCCGTGGACGCGGTCTTTGACAGCGTGAGCATTTACACAAGCCACAAGAAGAAGCTCATGGAAATGGGCATTCTCTTCTGCTCCATTTCAGACGCGATCCAGGAATACCCGGAACTGATTGAACAGTACATGGGAAGCGTCGTTCCGAGTGGGGACAACTACTTTGCGGCCTTGAACAGTGCGGTCTTTGGCGACGGAAGCTTTGTCTACATTCCGCCTGGAGTCAAGTGCCCGATGGACCTTTCGACCTACTTTCGCATCAACAACAAGGAAGCAGGACAATTCGAACGTACCCTGATCATTGCAGACGAGGACTCTTCGGTCAGCTATCTCGAAGGCTGCACCGCTCCGGAATTTTCGAGCAACCAGCTCCATTCCGCCGTCGTGGAACTGATCGCGCTGGAAAACGCAAACATCAAGTACAGCACCGTGCAGAACTGGTATGCAGGCGACAAGGAAACCGGCAAGGGCGGCGTCTATAACTTTGTGACAAAGCGTGGCAAGTGCGCCGGCAAGAATTCCCACATCAGCTGGACCCAGGTCGAAACGGGTTCCGCCATCACGTGGAAGTATCCGAGCTGCATTTTGCAAGGCGACAATTCCACCTGCGAATTCTACTCCGTCGCCCTGACCAACGGTCACATGCAATCCGACACCGGAACAAAGATGATCCATTTAGGCAAGAACACGAAGAGCACGATCATCAGCAAAGGCATCAGCGCCGACAACAGCGTGAACTGCTACCGCGGCCTTGTAGACATTCGCAAGAGCGCCACGGGCGCCCGCAACTACACCGAATGCGACAACATGCTCGTCGGTCAAAAGAGCGCGGCGCACACGTTCCCCTACATCAGCGTCCGCAACTTAAGTTCTTCGACAGAGCACGAAGCTTCCACAAGCCGCATCAGCGAAGATCAGCTGTTCTACTTTGAAAGCCGCGGCATTCGAAGGGAAGATGCGATCCAGGCTCTCGTTGGCGGATTCTGCAAGGACGTTTTCAAGGAACTGCCGGGCGAATTTGCTACCGAAGCAAAGCAGCTTTTGACGCTCAAGCTCGAGCACAGTGTAGGTTGATTTTGCTAGATTTTTCGCATGCTTTGCGAATGGATTTATCATCTCACCGATATTGCCCTTTTTGACAGCCGTCTGTTTCGTGCAGGCTTGGCTGCCCTTCTTTCTATCATTCTCGTTCTCTCGACCATGCCGTCGTACATTCGATTCTTGCAAAAGTCGGATGCGACTTCGGATTTCGATCAGAACAGCAAGATCAAGGCCCCGCCTATCATGGGTGGACTTTTGCTCGTTGTCGTGGTGATTCTCGTTTCACTGCTCACTTGCAAGCTGAACGGTTACACGGTTTCGACACTCCTTGTGCTGGCGGCGTTCAGTGCAGTCGGTGCTGTCGATGACCTTGCCAAAGTCAAGACCAAGCGTTTGATCGCACAGGGAAAGGCGACCGCCGCTTCTTATATGGAAAAGGCGGATGGCATTTCGAGTTCTGTTCGTTTGGGGCTTTATTTTCTCTTTAGTCTCGTGATTGCGATTTTCTGCTACAAATTCATTCCGGACTTGCGCGGTCACCTGACCGTTCCCTTTGTCCCGGCGGATGTGTTCCAGATTCATTTGCCGAACTGGGCGTTCATCGGATTCATGACCTTTGTGATTGCGGCGACCGCAAACGGCACAAACTTTACCGACGGTCTCGACAGCCTCGTTTCCGTGCCGATTCTCACGAGCATGGTCTTTGTGGGCGTCGTGGCTTATGTCTGCGGAAACTTCATCTTCAGTAATTATCTGAATATGCCGTTCCTGCCGGGCTGCGACGAACTGTTCCCGCTTGCGACAGCGATTGCCGGCTCTCTCCTCGCCTATCTGTGGTTCAACAGTCCTCCTGCCGAAATCTACATGGGTGACGCAGGCTCCGTGGGCTTTGGTGCGGCTATCGGTATCATGTTCATTCAAGTGCAGGCCGGACTTTTCCTCCCGATCGTCTGCATCATCATCATCGCAGAAGCGTGCTCCGTTCTTTTCCAGATTTCCTTCTTCAAGGTGACAAAGAAGATGACCGGTACGGGTAAGAGAGTTTTCCTTTGCGCTCCGCTCCATCATCATTACCAGAAGAAGTGGGAAGGCTCTTTCGCATCGAAGCCGCTCATGAATTCAAAGATCGTGTGGAGAATGCACCTGGTGAGTATCTTCGCTTTAATCGTTAGCTTTGTCATTTTCTTCGGGATCCGCTAATGTCGAATATCGATTTTGATTTAGTCCAAAATCTTTACAAGCAATTTTCGAATGCTGCCCCGGCAAAGGAATCCGAAGCAGAAGACGTGATTACGCCGATGCCGTTCCACATGGCGAACGAAGATATGCGCCGTGAAATGTGGACGGAAACCGGCAATCTTTTGTTGCAACAGGGCGCTGTCGCCGCTTTTACGCTCGCCGGCGGTCAGGGTTCCCGCTTGGGCTTTGACGGTCCGAAAGGCGCTTATGACTTTGGCCTTCCGAGCAAGGCGACGCTTTTCCGGATGCAGGCACGCCGCTTGATGAACCTCGGCGCCAAGGCAGGAAAGCCGGTCCCTTGGGCGATTATGACTTCCCCGCTGAATCATGCGGAAACCATTCATCATTTTGAAGACCATTCCTTCTTCGGTTACAACCGTGATTACATCCGATTCTTTGACCAGGGGATGCTCTGCGCCTTGAAACCGGACGGAACTCCGTTGCAGGATGAAAACGGCAATTATGTGGAAGCTCCGGACGGAAACGGCGGCTGCTTCCGCGCACTCGCGATGAGCGGAACTCTCGCCTGGTTCGTAGAAAAAGGCGTGCGATTTGTGTTTCTGTGCAACGTCGATAACGCTCTCGTCAAGATGTGCGATCCGACGTTCATCGGTGCACTCGCAAGCAACGGCGTTCTCCCGTGTGCAGCCAAGGTCGTCCACAAGAAGAACGCCCAGGAAAAAGTCGGTATCTTCGCTTACAAGAACAAGAAGCCGACCGTGCTTGAATACTCGGACATTTCGGACGAACTGCGCAACAAAACACTCGAAGACGGCTCGCTCGAATTCGACGGAGGAAATACCGGCATGTATGCGTTCCGCATGGACGCTCTCCGCAAGATTTCCACGCAGGAGCTTCCGTGGCACGTCGCCCGCAAGACCGTAAACGGCGTCGAGAACTGCTGGAAGTTCGAACAATTCCTGCTCGATGCGTTCCCGTTCCTCGGAAAAATTTTGCCATACGGCGTCGAACGCGAAGATGAATTCGCCCCGGTCAAGAATGCAACCGGCAGCGATTCTCCGGAATCCGCCCGCAAGATGCTCGGAACACTCCACCGCTACTGGCTCGAACAGGCGAAGGTGAACGTGAAGCCGGGCAAGCTCTACGAAATTTCTCCACGCTTGACTTACGGCGGCGAGAACCTTTCGCAGGAAGTCTTTGATCGTGAACTCGGACGCGGCATCTTTGAATTCGACGCGTAACTTTTAACGCCCATGCGGATTACATACAAAATAATTCTCCAACTGCTGTTGCATATGCCAAAGCTCGTGGAGGATTTTTTATTTGTGCTGATCTACCCGATTTACAAAGCCTTGCACACAAAGCGCGCCTGGGGCCGCGTTCAAAAACATTTGCAGAGCACGGGAATGATTCAAAAGACTTCACCCCGTCAAGTCTTTTATGCGCTGTACAAGAATTACCTCGACGGCTTGCGGTACCTTTGCCGACGACCACATGCACTCCAAAGCGTGCATTTTGAAAACGAAGATGTCATCCGCACGCCTCTTGCAAATGGAATTCCCGTCGTCGCCATGGGCATTCACCAGGGCGCCTTCGAAATGATGCACCGTGTACTCACCCGCTACTCGGATCACGTCTATCTTTTTACACACAGCTTTGCCGACAAGGCTTTGACGGAACTCTTGCACGACATTCGAAAAACGCCAGGCCTTGAAGAACGCGAAACGAGCTCGGTCGCAAACACGCTCCGAGAATTTCTCAAGAATAAAGGCGTGCTCGCGATGCTCGTGGACCAAGCGACAGAAGGCCGTGGAAACGAAGTCCAGGTTTTAGGCCAGCCCACCGAACTTTTTTTAAGGCTCCCCCTCAAAGCGATGGCGATGGGAGCAGGAATCGTCACCTTCCGCACGTTCCGTACGGCAGAAGGCCACACGATCCGATTCGAAAATTTTTACGCACCCAAGTCCGCCCCCGAATGCACAACGCAAAAAATCGCCGAGGAAATTTCTCTCTGGATTTCGGAACATCCGGAACAGTGGACCTGGAATTATCACCGCAACTTCACCATAGGAAACGCATCATGAGCGACGAACTAACAGAAATCGAAAAGCTCCAACTCGAATGGATGAATCACAACCCGATGCACGACAAGGACGGCGTGATTGAAGCCGCCAAGGCCGAAGAAGAAAGACAGCGCGCCCAGGTGAAAAAGTTCAAGAAGCCGCGCAAGAACCCGGCCGCATGGAACTTCCCGGAACCCGAAGAAGAAATCGACCTGCACGGCTACGTGGCAGACGAAGCCGCAGCCGCCGTCGAAAACCTGATGGAAGGCATGAAACGAGCCGGGCTTTCCGTTTTGCGCATCATCCACGGCGGCGGAAACCCGGAATATGGCAATGTGAAGCACATCATCGACAAGAAGGTGGCTACCGTTTGGCGTCATAAAGTGGTCTTTTACAAAACCGAGCCGAACAATTCCGGTTCAAGCATCATGAAAATCGGTGAGAACAACACCTTCAACGTAATTCCGCGTGACAGAAGACGTAAATAATTCACTTTTTTCGCATTCACCCCTTGCAAAGAATCCAAAAAAATTCTAAAATAGGGGCGTCTTCGGAATATAGCTCAGTCTGGTAGAGCGCTTGCTTCGGGAGCAAGAGGTCGTGGGTCCGAATCCCGCTATTCCGACTAACAAAATAGGTCGCCGTTTAGGCGGCCTTTTTTGTTATCTCGTAAAATGTGCGGGATGAAGAGCCACGAAGAAGTGGGTCCGACTCG
>NZ_JALFIA010000035.1:0-12545 GCF_022776125.1 Hallerella sp.
CGGTAGCATTCTTCCGTTGTAATTTCCGTCTTTGCGGCCATGTTTGCGTTATAGGTGTCGCCTGCCCAACCGCTAGCCGGGAATTCTCCAATAATCATCGGCTTGCTGTCGTAACCATACGTGCTCGCCATTTGGGCCGCTGTATTTATGAACGGAGATACCGCATCGTTCTGGTAATACGGATAGTAATGCGTCTGGAAAAAGTCGAGCGTGCCGTTTGCTTCGCCACCGGCAGCGATGAGGGCCTCATCGTTCCAATATTTCTGATACTGGATGTTCACGCTACCTGTAGAAACGAGAAGTTCCGGGTTCGTCGTGTGAATCGCTGCTGCAACTTTGTTTGTAAACGCCTGAATCTTGGAAAGCGCCATCTTCCTAGTGGTCCAGCCGCTGCATTCGCTCGTCATGCCTTCGGGTTCGTTAAAGACTTCCCAAGTCATGAGCGCATTATGGTTTCCGATTGCCTTTACCACCGGAATGAGGACGTTGTCAATAAAAGCCTTGGTGCCTGCTTCTTCAAAAAGCAATTCGTTTGCCGTGATGTCGAGCTTTTCGTTGTAAATGCCCCATTGGTCCGGTTCCATCAAGTTGTGGCTGAAAAGGCACATCGAAACCATCACGCCGTATTCCTCGGCAATGTCCAGGGCCTTCTTCATGTTGTTGATGGTGTTTTCCTTGAGGCCCGATACCAGGTGTGTCGTCTGGTTGATTTCGGGGCTCTGGCTCATGTTGTTGAAAAGCCACCAGCGAATTGCATTGCCACCCGCAGCGCGCGTGCCTTCGACTGCCTTGCGCCATGCGTTTTCGTCAAGCGGACTTGCGCCCACGTCGGAGTTGTAGTCGCTCCAGGCGAGGTTCGTGCCCGAAAAGAAAATCTTCTTACCGTTATAGAGCAGGTCGGTGCCGCTCACCGTAAGGCCCGGGGCCGCAAAAGCTGTTCCACCAAGCAAAAAGGCTCCGCAAAGAGCTGCAAAACTCAATTTTTTCATAAGACTCCTTGAAATGCCCATCAGGGGCGTTTATTGAAAAAATAAACAAATAGACGCAAAAGCGACGCATTTTATTTAAGGGTGCTGACATAAATCCCTTTTTTTTGCCTACACCAATTTAAGCCTCGTTGGCGCCGGTTTAGCGAACAACGCTAGCTGGGCGGATAGGCAGATATCGTACGCGTTTTGTACTGTAAAGTTCCGCCCTGAACAAAGAACCTTTTATGCAAAAAAAGAGCCTCTCCACTCGGAGAAGCTCTTTTCGAAAGTTTTGCAATCAAACTTACTGGATGCGAATCGACTTAGCCGAAGAGAAGCCTACGCCCTTCACCTGAAGAATGTAGTTGCCCTGCGGAATACCGGAAAGGTTGAACTGATGTTCGCCAGCAGAGAGAGAACCCTGGTTGAAGCTCTTCACCTGATGACCCGTCACGTCGAAGAGAGCGATGTTTGCCTTGCCAGACTTTGGAACGGAAATCGAAAGCGTACGGTTCTGTACGTTCATCTTCACTGCGTTAGCGACGGATGCAACCTTTTCAATTGCCAAACCCTTGCCCAAACCGATGATTTGTACAGACAGATTCTGTGCCTGGTCCACTTCGATTTTTTCAGCGGTATTGTCAAAGTCGTTGATGGTAACGCCTGTATTTGTCTTCACTGCGTCATAGTACACATCACCATTGAAGCCTACTGCGAAGATTTCAATGTAGACCTTGGAAATGTGGCTCATGAAGCTCGTGTAATCCGTACCGGTCAAGACAACCTGATCCTTGGCGGTCGTCGAAAGATCGATCGTGCAAGTCGTCGAGTCGCCCGCATTGATCCAGCAACCGTCCGGCTGTGCCCATGCCCAGCTGGTGCTTGCGTTGCCGAGGAATGCGATGGTGAACCAAATGCCGGAAAGCTTGTTCGTGTTGTAAACGTTGAAGGTAATCGTGCTGGCAGTCGAAAGATCGATAGCGCTTCCGCTCTGGATAATCACGTTACCCTTGGCGGTATCGCTTGTGGCAGAAGTCGAAATCGAAGCGCGGAGCCAGCCGTTCGTTGCGGTATCGCCCGGAACGACGACTTCAACAGCGCGAGCGGTATCCAGATCGCCGAGAGCATAACCGGCTTCGCAGGCAGCCACTTTAGAAGTGCTGAGCGTATAGCTATTCCAACCCGGCATGTTTTCGAGGCTGATCGTGCAAGCGCTTTCGAGGTTAGCCTTCCAAACGGCGTCCACCGTCTGGTCTAAGAACATACCGTCCCAGGTCTGGTACCAGGGCATCCACCAAGACCATGCAATGTTGTTGGACTTCATCACGGAAATATCCGGAATGGAACCGTTTTCGGAAACGGCAAGGATTTTGTCCGAACCGAAATTGGTCAAGAGTTCCGAATAGGCCTTGGTGTACTTGGTCGAATAGTCCCAAGCTTCATAGATGTCAAGGCTAATGACGTCGTACTTCGAAGCTCCTGGATTCCAACCGATATCGTTTGAATATTCCGGGTTCCAAACCCAGACCAGGTTGTTCACGCCCTTGACGGAGACCATTTCGTCATAGACGAGATTGTAAAGAGCCTGAAAAGCGGCTCCGCCTTTGGAGCCCCACCAGAACCACTTGCCGCTTGCTTCGTGAAGCGGACGGAAAATCGCGGCGACGCCGGCTTCTTGCAAGCCGAGGAACATATCGGCGATTTCGTCGATATCGTTTACGAGCTGCTGATAAGTTTCAGAGCTTGTATTCCAAGTGCAATTTACGGTGCAGGAAGGATCGGTAAAGCCTTGGGTGAAATCAAATTCCGTATATTCGTTTGCATTGCCGGATTTGGTATAGAAAGCGTCAATTTGATCGCTCGGGTCTTTCCAGTGCCAAGTAAAGGCCGGAATACCGCCCTGGTTCCACAGGTCCTTGGCGGCTTCGAGAGCCATCTGCGTGTAGCTCTGGTACCATTCATCGCTTGCCTTCACGCCGGTAGCGAACAGGAAGTCGAATCCCACGAGAGCCGGATATTTGCCGGTCTTTTCGTAGAATGCGGTCACATCGGGAAGTTCTTTCAGCGTCGAGCTAGAAACGTCGCCAGTCATCATACCGGAAACGGTTTTGACTCCGTAGTTTGTGGCGAGGAAGTTGTAAAGTTTCTGGGCTCCTTCGGTCGCGTTGGCGTTGACCGGGGTGTAGCTCACGTCTGCCTGTGCAGTCAAGGCGCAGAAGCCGGCTGCCAGGAGGCATTTTTTCAAAAGGTTCATTTCACACTCCTAAAGAATTATTTTGAAAGAAAAATAAACTTTTATCCCGATATGCGGAAATGAAAAATCCCTGCAATGGATGTTTTACAAAAGTTGTGTAACTCGTGTTTTTCGATAGTGAGTTTTGAACCCAACTGGGTAAAAAAGTTACACGTTGAAGAGGTAGTACATGATGTCGCCATCCTTCACCACGTATTCCTTACCTTCGGTACGGACGACGCCTGCTTCTTTCGCCGCATTCCAGGAACCGTACTTGCGGAAGTCTTCAAAGGCAAGAGTTTCTGCACGGATGAAGCCTTTTTCGAAGTCGGAGTGGATAACGCCAGCACACCGCGGAGCCTTGGAACCTTTTTCGAATGTCCAAGCGCGGCATTCCTTTTCGCCTGCGGTAAAGAACGTCTGCAGGCCGAGAATGCGGTAGCCTTCGCGGACGACAGAGTCGAGACCGGATTCTTCCATGCCGTAGTCCTTCAAAAGTTCAGCCTTGTCTTCCGGTTCCATCGTGGAAAGTTCTTCTTCGATTTTGCCGCTGATGACGACAACGGAAGTTCCTTGCTTGGCGGCGAATTCCTTCAACTGGTCCACATAGGCGTTGCCCTTCTTTTCGAGGTCGTCTTCGCGGATATTGGCGCAGTAGAAGAGAGGCTTTGCGGTGAGCAGGGCGAGGTCCTGAACGATCGCATCGAGAGCGTCTCCGTTCTTGCCGATGTATTCGCGGGCGCTGTGGCCTTCTTCAAGGCCTTTTTTCAAAAGTTCGCAAGCTTCGAGGTTTTCTTTTGCCTTGGCATTGCCCGTGCGAGCGGCCTTGGCTTCGGTATTCAAACGTTTTTCGACGGAGTCGAGATCTTTGAGGATGAGTTCCGTTTCGATGATGTCGATGTCGCGGACCGGATCAACGGAACCGAGAACGTGCGTGATATCGTCATCTTCAAAGCAGCGGACGACTTCCATGATCGCATTGCATTCGCGGATGTGGGTCAGGAACTGGTTGCCGAGACCTTCACCCTTGCTTGCGCCTTTCACAAGGCCAGCGATGTCGACGAATTCCGTCACAGCCGGCACAATGGACTTCGGATTGTAAACCTTGACGAGTTCGTCGAGACGGCTGTCGGGGACGCTCACCATGCCTACGTTCGGTTCAATGGTGCAGAACGGATAGTTGGCCGCTTCTGCGCCAGCGTTCGTGATGGCGTTGAAAATGGTGCTTTTGCCGACGTTCGGAAGACCGACGATACCGCATTTAAGACTCATGATGAACTCCTTGCTAATCGCGGTCAAATTTAGCATTTTTGTAGTATGAAGTTTGCGAAAGTTCTCAAATATTCCGCTTGGTTCCTGACCTTTTTTCTCGCAGGTTGTGCGGGAAACCGTACAACTGAAAATCCGATGGGAGATTCGGGCTGTGCCGAATGTGGCGAACAGGGGGAAATCGAACTGGAAATATTTGACGAAAAGGGCTTTGTAGAAATCAACCCGAAACTTTTGAAAACGCTGGATTCCAAGGCGATACTTGGCAGTTTCCCTACGCAAAAAATTGTCGCTAACTGTCCGGAAGACGAAAAGATCTGCCACAGTTTTAGCGAAGACGCGGTAGATTTTGACCTCGCGCATTTTGAAGATTCTTTGCTCGAGAAACGCTTTCCGCAGATGGTCCATGAGCAGATGCTTGAAGGGCTTCGCATTCCGGAATCGGATTCGGCAAAAATCAAAGCGGAAATGGAAAACCTGCTGAAGCTTTCCTTTGCAGATGGGGAACCTTTGAATTCGCTTGCGCCTTGGGAATCCCGCTCGGATTCTTCGATTGCCTATTCCGCATTCGATAGAGCCGTTCCTGTAAAGCTGCAAAATGCGATTTCTCAAATCGGCAAAAAATACAATGTCCGTTACCTGTCGATTCCTGTGACGGCACAGGTGCAGATTCTTCCGGACTTGGGACGCAGCGGAGGCTTTACATGGAAGTCCTTGTGGACGCTCTGGGACGCTCGCCAGGGAAAACTTTTGATTTTGAGCTATAACCGCTTTACGGCAAAAACGACAAGCCGAATTGCGCCGGAACGCGGTTGGGCAAAACCGTTCGCCGACCGCTTGGACAGTGCCTTAAATCGCGACCCGTCCACGATTGAAAATCATTAAAATTGGGAAAGCTTAATCGACTAAAGCGAGATACCCTAAAAGGTACAGAAGCCCATCATAATACCGCCACGTTCCCATGGGAACCGGGGTGTTCCAAAGGGTCGAAAGGAAGGGCCTTGCTAGCGCCATATCGTCTGCTTTGGAAAGATCCAGAGCGCTTGTCGCCGCGGCATTCATCGCAATCAGACCGGTCGTCTGTGTACGGGCTTCTTTTGGAAAATCCGAACCGTCTACGGCGTAGTCGGCAAGGTAGGGCTGATTCGAGGTAAAGAAGTTCAACAGTCGGCGGATGGCGGTGCGCTCAAAGTTTTTGGCGTCTTCACGAATGTCTTCGCAAATGCCTGGAATTTCCCAGTTGTAATCCAGGGCAAGGTTTAAGGCAACGCGCCAAGCGTCACCGCTAAAGTATCCGCTCATCGGGTTGAAATCGGTGAATTTGGGCGTTCCATCGAATTCGGAATAGTCGGCAGCAAGACCTGTCTCTGGGTGAACCGCTTTTTTCAAATAAGCGAGACTATTCTTGTAAACGCGTTCCCAAAAAACATCGCCGGTCGCTTTCGCATAAAGTCGGTAAAAGGCGAGCGTGTGATAGCTCGGATCGGTGAAGTCGTTCCCTTCCATAGGGGAAAATCTCACCAGGGCGCGTTCCTTGTCGAACATGGAACGGACTTTGCCCTGCGTATTCTTGTAAAGCATCTGCTTTAAAAGTGCGAGCGCTTCTTCTTTGTATTCGGGCTCGTTGAATTTTTTTGCCGCAATCAAAAGGGCAGCGGCAATGTATTCTTCGCCATCGGGAGCGGCTCCGCTATCTATTTTGTAAAAATCCGCATGGGTGTTGTCAGGAATGCCGACTTGCCATGCGAAATAGGGCGCGTAATCGCCAGAATGATTTCTCAAATATTTTTTGGTAAATCGCCAAAGAGCATCAAAGTCGTCTTTACGTCCAAGTCTCGCCGAAATGTACATGCCATAGCTCATGCCTTCGCTACGCACGTCGGAGTGTCCGATGTCGACAATGTACTTGAGAGTCTGATAGTTAAAGCAAATACGCTCTTTTTCCTTGTCTCCGGAAAAAAGTTGATGGTAAGCTTTTTCAATTTGAGTGCGAACGCACGGATTTGTTTTTCCGATGAGCTTAAAAGGACTGTTCATTTTTAGCCGTTTTTAAAGATGTCAAAAAGAGAGGAACCGTTTTGGAACAGGTAAGTCTGCATGTCGACGGAGGTTGCTCCACGAATGTCGCGTTCCGGATCGTCTCCCACAAAAAGCGTTTCTTCAGCTTTTGTTCCTAAACGTTCGAGTGCAATTTTGAAAATCTCGGGATCGGGCTTGCGAACATGGACTTCACCCGAGATGATGACGGCGTCGAGGATTTTTAAGAGACCGTGCTTGCGCAAAACTTTGCGCACATGTGGAGCGTGCTGAAAATTGGAAATGACACCGATTTTAAGCCCCTGTTTCTTGAGCTTTTTCAGGAGCGGGATTGTTTGCGGATGGATGGGCACGAGTCTTTGCCAACGGTTCATTGAAATGGCGGCGGTGTGCTTGATCCAGTTGTAATCGGGGGTTGCACCGAAAAACTCGGCAAGTCTTTTGAGACGGAGTTCGTATTGGGTGTACTGGTCCGTGTCAGGTACAGGTTCCGTAAAAAAGTGCTTGCACTGTTTTGAAACCTGCGAAACGGATGCGGAAATGCCGAGCTCTTTTAACGCGCGAGTTACATCCTCGTGCCAAAGCCCAAACGCCTTGGACATGTTGCCATAGGTGTAGAGGGTTCCGTAAAGATCGAAAAGAACGCCGGCGATTTCCATTGCGAAGTATTAGACCTCGTAATCAATGACGCAACGGTCCGAAGCGACCTTTGCCATGAAGTGCTTGATTTCAACGTGAGCCGGGAAGTCCTGGTAGAAGTCGAGGTCGGCCTTGGTGTTGAAAGAAGTCAAGAGACCGACGTCCCAAGCGGCAGCACTTCGGTTAAAGTCCACACCGGATTCGATCGAAACGAGACCCGGAACCTTGCCTTCGAGTGCCTTGAACTTTTCCACAATCTTCTTGCCGTTTTCGGCTGCGGTTGCACCTTCAGCTTCTGCCTTCAACTTCCAGAGAACGATATGCTTGATCATAGTTTACCTTTGTACGAGTTTTTGATACATGGCGAATTGCCGCTCAAAGCAACTTTGCCAACTGAATTTTTTCGCATATTCTACAGATTTCTGCTTCAACTGCGCCATATCCATTTTAGAAATTTTCACAATGGCCTGTGCCAGAGCTTGCGGAGTGCGTTCTTCCAGAAGCACTCCGGCGCCCGATTCGCGCAGATGTTCAAGAGCGGCGCCGGTCGATGCGGCGACAAGCGCATCGCCGCAAGCGAGACTTTCTAAGATGGAAAGTCCAAAGGTTTCCCATCCCGAAAGCGCAAGTCCCATGTCGACGCTCGCATAATGGCGAGCCATTTCAGCGGTACTTTTGATAAAGCCTTCGTATCGAATATGCTTGTACTTTTTCGCTGCTTCTTCGACGAGCGGAAGGTCCGGGCCTGTGCCTGCGAAAAGAACAGCCGGTTCACTTTCGAGTTCCTTGCAAAGAATCGGGTACGCTTCGAGGAAAAGACGCAGACCTTTTTCGTCGCAAAAACGGTGCGGGAAAAAAATCGTCAAGCGGTTTGGATCGCCGTCCTTCAGTTCTTGCACGAGGGTTTCGTCCCGGGCTTCGGGATGGAAGGTTTCAAGGTCCACACCGAGCGGAATCCATTCGAGCTGTTCCGGCTTAAAACCGTTTGCTTGGATACGGTCCATCACTTCGTGAGAACTCGCTTCGATCTTCGCATATTTTTTGAAACTCGAACGGGCATAGGCAAAAGCAAGGGACTCAGCCTTCTTTGCAAAGCGGGGAAATCCCCATTTCTCAAAAAAGCGGCGCACATACGTCACCGGAAAATCGGCATGCCAGAATGCGGTGAGGATCGGCTTTTTCGGACAACCCTCACAAGCCTTTTCGATGGCTTTTGGCAAAATGTACGGAGAACCGACTTCAATAATATCGGGCTTGTACTTGGCGATTGCCGGCTTCAAATCGATTTGCCTCCACAGAAAACGGTATTCCCAGTTTCCGGGAAAGCGGAACGCCTTGGTATGTTCAATAATCAGCGAGTCCGAAACCTTTTCTGTATAGGTCTTCCCGTCGTTCTGCACAAAGACGAGCAAAGCGTCGGGATGGTTTTTGTAATACTTCATCCTTTCCAGATGATAGCGGCGGACACCGCCTCCGGAAGGGCTCCAGAAGTTGTTGTAATCGACAATAACGAGTTGGCTCATGGTTCCTTTTCTTTCATGCGGTAAGACTTGTCCGAGAATAAAAGATTTGCTTCGTACAAAGTCGAACCGGAATTTTTAAGGTTCACGGTAAGCCAAAGGGCTCCATCTTCCTTGCGTTCAATCCAGAACGTTGCGTCGGCATCGCGCAGGTACGGACGAGGACCGATCAGCTTGTCGCCGTCTTTCGTTACCGATCCGCTGATGAATACCGGGATGTCAAGTTCCTTGTAAAGGTCGATGGCGGCGGAAGACCTGCGCTCGTTCAAATCCGGAATGTCTCCGCGATCCGAAATTCTCAAGTGGTCCATGCCGTCGATGATCAAAATCAGCTTTTGCTTTTCGGAAAGCTCGGTCTGGAGTTCCTTTAGCAGAAGGTTGAACTTGAAGGTCTCCGTGTCTTCCCAAATTTCCAAACGATCCGACTTCACAAAACCGATGAGTTCCTGCGTTGCCGCGTGAATCTTTTCATTGATGGAGTCGTCCTTGTTCTGCTTTCTCACGTCGGCTTCCGAAACGCCAGCGATCATGGCGACCAGACGGTCAAAGGCTTGGCGACGCGGACTGTCGAGCGCTACGTAAATCACCTTTGCATCGGGATTTCCTTCGACAAGGTCCAGTGCAAAAGAAGAAAGCGCATAGCTCTTAAAGCCAAAAGGATCCGAAGAAAGGAAGTAGTAGCCCGGCTGAATGCCGTCGAGGGCATGAGTCAAAGCGGGGAAGTTCGAAAGCTGGAATCCGACGTCGGAATCGGCGTCACGGCTCATCGCCGTGTTGAAATTTTCACGGATGTCCTGCAACAGCACGGACTTGCGGTGCGTGCGCATCGTATCTTCTTCCGTATTGCGGATCATGTTCAAAAGGAAGTCGCCGCCTTCCGCACGCACGATCGTGTCGACCGTTTCGCCAGCAGGCAAAATAATGGACTTGAACTTGAGAGCTTCCGATTCGGCAAGTTCCAAGCACTTGCGCACGTGAAGTTCCTGATTGCGGCGGTTTGTTTCCTTGCGCAGGACAAGCGTAATGCCTTCTGCACCGCAGGATTTTAACTTGTAAAGGTGGCTGCGGCTAAACGGCTGGTACATGGTCGATACAACGCCCGGAATGCCAGCGAGGTCTGCGGTCAAGGCGTCGAAAAAGCCTTCGACCACGATCGGATTGTCAATATCCTGCTGAATGTTGAATGGAATGTCAAGAGGCCCTGATGCGTAAGAAATATAAGGTTCTTCACCGGAGTTCGGCGTACCAGCGTTGTCCAAAAGGCGCCCGTAAACGGAATGGACAATGCCCTTGGAATTGCGCGCAGGAATCGTAAGACGCGGTTCATGGGAAATGTCCAGATTGTCCAGGTAGAAGCTGACTTCGTGACGTTCTAGCCCCGAAAGCAGGCAGTAGCTGTAGAACGGTTCAGGATCACCGCTGTAATAGCCCAAACCGTAAATCTGTGCCTGCGCAAGGTCCCAACCGCGAGCCTTTAAAAATTCGGCTGTGCTTTCGCTTTTGCTCGCTGCCCAGTGGCAGTAGCGGACAAAACATTCAAGGACGCGAGCCTTTGCACCGCCGATTTCCTTTTCGTGCAGGTTTTCTTCTTCGCTCTTTAAATCCGCTTCGGATGCACCCCAAAAATCCAGGGCTTCTTTCCGTGCAGTCTTTTCGTCAAGCCCATTAAAGCGGCTACGCATCAAAAATTCAACCAGATCCCCGTCGTTGCCGCATTGCAGACAACGATAGCGCCAATATCCCAGCGAATCATAGAAGAAAAGCGAAGATTCTTCCGGAGCATGGAATGGACATTGGGAAATGAGATTACGTCCCCAACGTCTTAAAGGTATCCCCAATCTTTTTGGATGGGTCTTGATGCGGGATAAACCTATTTTGTCTTCTTCGATGAGCATAGTGACCACCTCTCTCTTTAACATAGAAAATTTGGAAACTAAGGGGTTCTTTATTAGTTTTTGGTTATGATTATTTTAGGAGTTGACCCCGGTTCCCGAACTACAGGCTATGCGTTCTTAGAGAAGCGCGATGACGATTCGATTCGCGTATTGGAGTATGGGACTGTTTCGGCGAAGGCAAGGGATGATTTTCCCGACCGATTGGTGAAAATCGTTTCGGGCTTAGAAGAACTCGTGGATCATTACAAACCGCAGGCGCTGAGCATGGAAGGCGTTTTTTCTGCAAAGAATGTTCACAGCTCGCTCGTGCTCGGTCATATCCGAGGCGCAATCCTTGTGATGTGTCGTCGCCGTGGCATGGAATTTTTTGAATACAGTCCGCGATCGGTCAAGCTCGCCGTTACAGGTGACGGCGGAGCCTCAAAAGAGAAAGTCGCCCTGCTTGTCCGCTCTAGGCTCGGCATGAAGCAAGCGGACGATGTAAAGCTTGACGCGACAGACGCTTTGGCGATTGCCTGTACACACCTCTTTCCGCAGAATGAATTGATGCGTAAAACGCCTTCCCGCAAAACGTCCAAGAAGAAAACGGACCAGTGGAAAGATCTGATTTTGAAGATGGGAGGGAAATTGCCGGAATGACAACCTTTGCCGCTTTTGGACTTGAAGAAGATGGACTTGTTTTGATTCCCGGAACGGAATACCGTGTACGGCAAGGTGCACTTGCCCCGTTCCTTGAACTTTCAGAAAAAGCCAAGTCCGCAGGCTATGAACTTCGCGTTGAAAGCGCTTACCGATCATTTGACCGCCAACTTTCCATTTGGAATCGTAAGGCGACGGGAAAGCTAAAACTTCTCGATGCAAACGGAGTGCCATTTAAGGAACTCCCGAAAGATGAAGAAGTGCTCATGCGGTCGATTCTTTTGTGGTCGGCACTCCCCGGAGGCTCTAGGCACCACTTTGGCACGGAACTCGATGTCGTTGACGGCAAGAGCGTTCCCGAAGGCTATGAAGTAGAGCTGACGGAACAGGAATGCGACGGAATGTTCGCTCCTTTTCACAAGTGGCTTTCGGAGCAAATCGAAACACAGAATTCCTGCGGTTTTGAACGGGTCTTTGTGTCGGGACGTGGAAAAATCCAGCCTGAACGTTGGCACATTTCGCACCGTCCTTCTGCATTCGAACTTGAAAAACTCTTTGATCCGAAGGCGTTGCGCAAAGTCTACGAAAAAGCGGATCTGGAACTCAAAAGTGCGATTCTCGACAATTTCGATGAATTGATGCACGATTACGTTTATCCGTATTTTGTAGAAAAGTAAACTTGTATGACGACGGATTTCGTATTTCGTTCTGGAGCGGAACAGGGAATTTTCCCGTTTGAACTCGTCGAATACGGACACTCTGTTGAAGGAGTTCCGCTTCGCTATTTGCCTGCAAAAAAAGAGGCGCGCCTGCTTGTGTTTGCCGCAATCCACGGGGAAGAATCGGAGACGACTTTTTTACTTTCCCGTGCTTTGCGAAAGCTCTTTTCGGCACCCGATTACGTCGCCTGTATTTTAACGGCAAACCCCGACGGCATGCTCCGAGGAACGCGCTGTAACGCAAACGGCGTGGACCTGAACCGCAATTTTCCGACGTCGAACTGGAAAGCGGAAAAGACGCTTGTGAGGCTTGTGCTAGAAGCTCCTCGTGAAACGGAACTTTCGACGGGAATTTCTGCGGGAAGTGAACCTGAAACCCAGGCGCTGATCGCTTTGATTCAAAAGCTCGGCGTAAAAAAAGTCGTGTCGTTGCATGCTCCCTTAGGACTTGTCGATTCTGATTTCCACACGGAACTCGCCGTGCAAATGGAAAACGTTTTTGCGCTACCGTGGCAGTCAGGCGTCGGATATCCGACGCCGGGAAGCTTTGGCACTTATGCCGCGGAAAAGAACCTCGAATGTGTAACGGTAGAGCTTCCTCGAGAAGCGCCCGAAATTTTGGCAAT
>NZ_JALFIA010000041.1:0-5480 GCF_022776125.1 Hallerella sp.
CTGTGCGCGGACTTTATCGGGACAGTCTTTAATGAACTGCGCCAGATTATTATCGGGCGTTTTTACACGCCTGCCGATTTGGCGTTTTACAACCGCGGAACACATTTTGCCCAGCTGATCGCCCACAACGTGGATTCTACGATGAGCGCGGTGCTTTTTCCCGCCATGGCGAACCACAGCGATAGTCCAGAACAGATCAAGTCGATGACCCGCCGAGCTATCTCCACCAGCTCTTATCTACTCTACTTTTGCATGTGCACGCTCGCCATTATCGCAGAGCCTCTGATTAAAATTCTTTTGACCGAAAAATGGATTGAATCGGTATTCTACCTGCAGATGATTTGCCTTGCGCACCTATTCGGCAGCATTTCCATTACCAATATCCAAGCGCTCAAGGCAATCGGGCGAAGTGATGCAGTTCTCAAACTTGAAATCATCAAGAAGCCCGTTTACCTGATTCTCGTCCTTGCTGCAATTCCTCTCGGAGTCAAGGCGATTGTCGTCACGATGCCAATCTATTCCGTCTATGCGCTGTTCGTCAACATGACCCCGAACAAAAAGATTTTGAATTACAGCCGACTCGAACAGTTAAGAGATCTCGCTCCGGCAACTCTTCTATCGATTGGCATGGCTGCGGTCGTATACCCGTTCACATTCCTCATCGCCAATCCTTATATTCTCCTTTTGACACAATGCCTGACCGCCGCCGTTTTCTATGTCAGCATATCCCATCTGTTCAAAGTTGAATCCTTCAGCTACTGTAAAAATTTGCTTCTGAACAAATTCAAGAAGCCGAATAAAAAGTCATGAAGAATCTTATCCGTCAAATTCTCATCCGTCTATTCCGTTTATTGCCTTTGCAGAACAAGGTGGTTTTTCGGAACTTCAACGGGAAAGGCTTGGGCGATGACCCCAAGTATATCGCACTCGAATTAATGCGAACCTATCCAAACATTCGACTGGTTTGGCTCGCCTCCGACATCCATACGCCGCACCCGCCCCAAATCCAAATCGTCAAGTACCGTTCCCTTCTTGCCTATTACCACCTAGCGACCGCCAAAGTCTGGGTCAATAATATCAAGCACTCCTCCATGAGCCTTCAAAAACGCAAGGGGCAGTTCTACATCCAAACGTGGCACGCTCCATTCGGATTAAAAAAGATCGAAGCCGATGCAGAATCCAGCATGCCCAAGGAATATGTCCAAAGAGCAAAACTCGATGCCGCTCAAACAGACCTGATGTACGCCAACAGCGATTTTCGCCTGCAGATGTACAAAACAAAATTCTGGTATAACGGCTCAGTCATCAAAAGCGATTCTCCCCGCATTTCGATTCTTTTTCAGGCGCCCGATTCTAAGATCAAAGCCATCCGCCAAGAATTCAAACTTCCGGAAAATGAAGGAATCGTTTTGTACGCTCCTACATTCCGAGCCAATTTCCCTTTTGATTTTCACGCATTTGATTTTCAAAAAATAACGGAACTGCTGGAAAGTAAATTCCACAAGCACTTTACCCTGCTACTGCGCCTTCACCCGAATGATGCTGCCAAATTCAAAGAGATTTCTCTGCCGCCAAACATTGTGAACGCCTGTAACTACCCGGATATGCAAGAACTCTTGGCCATTTCCGACATTCTCATTACCGACTTTTCCTCGAGCATGTTCGACATCGCCATGGTTCAAAAACCGGTTTTCCTTTTTGCGAAGGATTTTGACGACTACCTTTCGCGCGAAAGAAACCTTTGCATTCCTCTGCAAGACCTGCCCTTCCCCATCAGTAAAACAGAAGAACACCTGCACCAAAGCATCTTGAATTTTGACCAAACCCAGTATAACAGCAGAATAGAGAATTTCTGCACCAAATACGGGATCCAAGATTCAGGCGAAGGAGCCAAATTCATCGCAGCGATTATCCACAATAAAATTACAAAGTCTTAAATACCTATATTTGACTTATATGGACTCTAAGATTCACGCATTTTTGATTCTAGCGCATAATAACCCTGCTCACGTAGCAAGGCTTGTCAAAAGCTTGGTTTCCCCGAATCACTATTTTTTCGTGCACATCGATAAAAAGTCCAAAGAAGATTTTTCGAGTCTAGAAAGCATCCCCAACTGTACCCTGATCAAAAAGAGAATCAGTTGTAACTGGGGTGGCTTCAGCCTCGTCAAAGCGACGCTGAACCTTTTGAAAGAAGCGGACGCTTTCAAACACTTCGCCTATTTTCATTTGCTTTCCGGAGCCGACTATTTTTGCTCCACCAATGAAAAGTTCGACGATTTTTTCAACAACACGACCAAAAGCTATCTCGATATCGCAGACGGAACTCCGTTTGAATGGCGCTTAAAGATTTACACCTTTAACGACATCATCAACCGGCGTGGAAAATGGAAAAACATCCTCTGGCATACGGATGATATCCAAAAAAAACTTCTTCCCTACATCACCATCCGAAAACCGCTCAAAGAAAAATTCTACTACGGTTCGCAATGGTTTTCGCTCAGTCAGGAAGCAGTCCATTACCTTCTCGATTTTTGCAAGACCCACCGTTCTTTTGTCCGTCGATTCTATCTGACCTTTGTTCCGGATGAGTCCTTCTTCCATATGATCCTCATGAACAGCCCGTTAGCGAGCCAAATCATGCCGCACAATTTGCGTTTTATCGATTGGACAAGAAAAGTTCCCAAGGAACCGTTGCCTCGTACACTTAAAATCGAAGATTACGACGACATTATCCAAAGCAAGTGTTTCTTTTGCCGAAAAATTTCCGTTACCCAATCCGCTGAACTCCTGGATAAACTGGACGAATTGAGAAAAGGATAAGCGAATGGAAAAGCCTCTGATTTCTATCATCGTACCCATTTACAGGGTTGAAGCCTATCTATCTCGCTGCATCGATAGCATTCTCAATCAATCCTACCGCAATTTAGAGATCATCCTTGTCGACGACGGTTCCCCGGACTCTTGTCCAAAAATTTGCAACGAATACGCCGAAAAGGATGCCCGGATCCGAGTGGTACATAAAAAGAACGGCGGACTTTCGGACGCGAGAAACGCGGGAATCGACATCGCTAATGGCAAATATATCTCCTTTATCGATTCCGATGATTACATCCATCCGGAAATGATTTCGACGCTCTTCGACCTTTTGAAAAGCAACGATGCGGATATTTCTGTTTGCAATTTCACCCCGTTTACCGAAAGCGTTTCGCCTTTAAACAAAGCCCCGACCATCGACACCCTTTCCGGCAAAGATGCTGCAAAGCGCCTTTACCAAAGCCAATATGCGACGCAGACGGTCGTCGCCTGGGATAAGCTGTATAAGCGCAGCCTTTTTGACCATCTCCGCTTTAAGGTCGGCAAGTTCAACGAAGACGAATTTTTCTCCTACAGAGCTCTTTATTTGGCAAACAAGGTGGTCTTCACCTCTCAAGAATTGTATTACTACTTCATTCGGACCACGGGTATTTCCAAAGCGATTACCGATCCAAGATCCTTGAACGGTCTGGATGCAAAGATCGAAGCTATCCAATTTTACAAGGAAAACGGCTCCACGGATATTTTACGCAGCGCGGTCCTGAGTTTTTTGAATTTTTCCGCCAAGCGATACTGCTTTGTATGTCGCCAAAAAGGAAACCATCAGGAACTGCTCGGCGAAATCAAAAAGCGCCATGCGACGGTCTACTGTAGCAACTCCTCTCTCTTGCGCATTTCAGAAAGATTCCGGGCAAGAACCTTTCTGTTCTTCCCTCTTTTATATTGGTTCTTTATCAAGTTCGACAAGGCAAAACGAAAGTTTCTTACGAAATAGGGAAAGAGCATGATCCTTTTATCTCTTCTTGCTTATATTCTTTTTTTCGTTTTAGTCTTTTTTATTCTGAAAGGCTCTCGAGAGCAGCAGCTGATCGCCCTCATTTTTGTAAACATCTTCTTTTACATCAATGTCACTCTTATCGTGAAACCGGAATTGACTCCGTTTCAACTTCTGCCCTATCTATTTTTTGCAAAAGAACTGCTATTTAATTTTCACGAATTCAAGAAAAACATCCAGGAATTTCCCATTAAGTTTGGGGTCTTGATTATTTTTGCGGCCTACTTCGTCACCACATACACCAATGGCGGTGGTGGTCATGACTATTACGAAGTTTTCCGTTACTGCTTTGACAAATACCTTCCAATGTTCGCCGTTTTTATCTGCGCCAAGGAAGTCGAAGAACAGAGGATCGTTCGCATCTTATTCACCTTTTTCTTAATCTATTTCGGTTTTGGCCTTGTGGAATATCTACTCAACCATAATTACATTCGAGAAGCGATAGCCACCGCATTCCCTTCCACAAAAGCCAAAGACATGTTCGGGCCAGCCGGAATTACAAATGGTTTCGGCACTTCCAGTTGGAGAACCCGAATATCGATTACGACAAAGCATCCGACCGTTTTGGGAGCCCTGCTTTCCACCATGTTTCTCTTTTCTCTCTCCTATTTCAAGGATGCCAAAGAGAAATTCAACATCCATCGCGAAAAAGTCGTTCTTGCCGCTTTACTGATTACCATCCTGCTTTCCGGTTCCAGAACCTCTATGGGTTGTGCATTCCTCGGATGCGTAATTTATTTTACCAACTCCCTTTCTTTCCGCAAAAAATTACTCGCCATCATTACATACGCGGTCTTGGCTGTTTCTTTGTCTTCCTATGCAATCAGCTCTTTTTCATCCAAAGAAGGTGGCAGTTCTCTTGATCTTCGTCAACAGCAGTTGCTGTTCACCTTGGTGGAATTTGCAAGCAAACCCTTATTCGGTCATGGACTATATTATACAAACCACTCCATTCTTGCAAACGCCGGTGAAAGTGGAAACATGTATTATTCCAAGGAAGAAACGCAAGGGCTTGAATCCATTATATTTTACACGCTTCTCGACATCGGCTTATTTGGAGCTTTCGCGCTAATCGTGTTCTATGGAGAGATTTTCTTCACATTCTTCAGTCGGCGGAAAGAGCATCCTCGATTAGCCATGCAAGGCTTGCTAGAAACCTCATTGCTCGTTGTTTTCTTGATTCTTTCAGGAGAAATCGGACGAAACACCGAAATGTGCATTTTATTCATCGGAATGTCCCTCGGCTTTTTGCACAAAGAGCTCGAAGAAGCTAAGGCTACGGAAGCAGATCCCGCTCTTCTCGAACGATCTGAAGATTTCGAAAACGAATAAAAGAATCCCACCGCGGCGCATAAGAAGGATCGCCGCCACCGTGGAAGGTGGAAAAATAGAATCGGTCAATCGTTTGATCTGCGCTGTTCCGCAGACGAAGCGTATCCACATCGACGACAAGGTCTCCATCAAACCAAGTTTGCAAATGCCCATTATCGCGGACTGACGCACCATCCACATCGTTGAGCGTCACATGCATCACAATCCGATGCCATTTTCCCAACTCTATCTTTTTGCGCTCTTTGGTCCCATTCAGATTCCAAACGATATTGTCTGC
>NZ_JALFIA010000047.1:0-53735 GCF_022776125.1 Hallerella sp.
TATTACGGCCTGTGATGACAGTTCCAGCGGTGCCGGACCGGAACCCGTAGCGGAAGTTTCAAGCAGTAGTGGTACTATACGTCATTGCGAGGAGCAAACCGAAGGTTGCGACGAAGCAATCTCTAGCAGTGAAAAGGCGTCTTCCGGTGGTGGTTCGGTTTCGTCAGGAAAAGAAAACAGCTCTTCCTCCGCAAAATCAAGCTCTTCCACCGACTCCAAGAGTAGCTCTTCTGTATCATCGAGCAGCTCGGGGACGTCGGCGGGATCGTCAGCTGGGGGGAGCAGTTCTTCTTTGAAAACGTGCCCTCCAGAAAAAGAAGGGAATACAAGAACTGTGATGGAAACGGGTGAAAAACAATTATGCAAAGATGGCTATTGGGTCCCCGTGTCCTCTAGCTCGGCTGTGCCCACTAGCAGCTATTTCGACATGACGAACCAGTTTAACGAGAAGGTGTCATACGGCGAGTTCACAGACCCTCGTGACGGACAAAAATATCGTACAGTGAGCTTAAAAGATGGCGTCTATTATACTGACTCGCTTGTGTTTTTTGCAGAAAATCTCAATTTTGGCAAGATAATCTCTGGAGGGGCCGTACAGGGTGATTCGACCAAGTATTGCTATGATGACGATTTGTGGTATTGCGAGAATGGTTGGGGTGGTCTCTATACATGGAGTAATGCGATGAATCTTCCTTCGGTCTGTGACTCTGTAGAGTTTGGGTCGGAAAAATGCAATTACACATTTGCTCGAGATAAGGATGGGAAATTAATCGATGGCGAAATTATTCATCAGGGCATTTGCCCTGAGGGTTGGCATATAGCGAATGATGGTGAATGGGCGTATCTTCAGGAAAAAAGCGGCAATAGTGTAGCCCATTATATGGGCTCAAAGGTCGCCGGATTCGGCAGCAATGATTACGGCTTGTCGATTTTACCTACGGGGTATTGGTTGCGTTATGAAAACAACACGACTCTTTATAAACTTATAAAAGTACAGACTTTTTTTTGGTTGCCACAGCAGTCAAGTCTTTCTTTTGAAAAAGCTTTTCTTGTCTCGATCGCTTCTCAAAACATGAGCCGTCTTAGCGAAGAGCTCAAATCAAAACGAGCTTTTTCCATCCGTTGTGTAAAAAACTACTAATTATAACAAGATTTTAAACAAATTAACTAGGCTTTTCTTTGAAAAGCCTATGGGGTCTATATGTCCAAGTCCAAAAAGAACAACAAGAAAATTGCCAAGAAAGTTTCTCGCAACAGCTACAAAATTGAGTCTCTTGAACCGAGACTCTTGATGGATGCTTCGGTAAACGACTGGAATGATGAGCTCAATGCATTGAATGTCGGTGCCTACACAATTGATAGCAATTCTTCGAAGATTGACGGACTTCTTGTCGTAATTCCACAAAATCCGATAATGAACCAGAACGCCTTTCTTTGGCAGATGTAGTAAATGGTCAGAAGGTGATCTCAAGACAAATAAGTCTCAGGTTGTTCCCTATAACGGCGAAGCCCTTGAAGCAATGAGTTACGCTCGGTTTAACCCACTTGATGCTGGAGAAGGCCGGCTACAATGAAAATTGTAGTGTCAGCTACCCCGGCTTACTTGATCCGGTGCCCCGTCAAATCGAAGCGCTTGCCGTTCTTTTCGATGAACATCGCATTGCCCTTCTTGAGAAGTCGCGGTGAAACATCGCGCACTGTCGCGGGGATTGTCATACGAATTTCTTCCGTTTCTTCGCAGCTTTCGTTTTCGCAGAACTTGATGTAGTCAATGTCCATCCAGTCGCCGGTAACCGTGAAGCGGAGAATGTGTTCGCCTTCGGTCAGGTTCACCTTGGCTTCGACCGTATTGTATTCATCGTAGTTATTTTCGCCGGTGGTAGCCTGCGGAACGGATATTTCTTCGGTAATGTCCTTGCCATCCATGGAAAGCTTGAAGCTTGACGTGTTGTTGGCAGAAGCCACAGAAGCGTTCATGGTATAAGTTCCGGTCTTGGCCACCTTCACTGTATATTCGAGCCATTCTCCCGCCTGGTTGTAACCGACAATCACGCCGGTCGCCTTCTTGTAAAGGTCTACGCCGGTATCCGGGCGGTAATCGCTATCGCCGTGGTTTTCGGTATCCTTTTCGTTGTAAGTGGTGTTGCCCTGACCTACGCCGTTCACGTCGAAATCTTCCACTTCGATCTTACCCGGAATGGCGAGAGCTTCGCCCTTAAACGGGGCGCGTGGAACCGGCTTAAGAATTAAGCGGAGCAGTGCCGAACCGTGAGCCGGAAGTTCGATAGAAACATGGGATGCCGGGCCCAAGTCCTTCTTTTTCCAGGCATCGCGAACTTCTACTTCGCCTTCTACGCCAATGTCTGCAAAGTTGCATTCGACGGTCTGGATAGAAGAATTGTTGTTTAGAAGTGCCACAGCAATGTCGCCGTTCTTCAAAGGCTTGGTCCAAACCTGCTTTCCGTCCACGTCAGAAATGCGGTGGCCCTGAACGCCCAGGGAATCTTGGTTGATGGCGATCATGTCTTTGTTCAGGTAGAGTTCCTTGGTTTCGTTGCTCATCTTGCGGATGTCGGAACTGATCATGATGGGGGCCGCCATGATGGACCACATCGTCATCTGAGAGCGCTGTTCTTCGTAAGAGAGACCGTCATTGCCCACTTCGAGCATGTCCGGGTCGTTCCAGTGGCCAGGTTTAGCGATTTGCCAGTACTTATTGTTCGCATCGATAATTTCATAGACGCCGCGGTACCAGGACTGCGAAATCCATGCGGGGCCGATATCGAAAGTGGTACGCCAGAGGTTAGCGATTTTAGGCATCCAGTCCTTGTATTCCCACATGCAAAGGCTGAACACGATATCGCGTCCGGAATTGCGGAGGGCCTTGGACATGGCGGTGTAATCTTTTTCCTGGGTATTCGGGTCGGAATCACAGTTGTCGTACTTCCAGTAGTCTACACCCCATTCTGCAAGCTTTTTGGCATCCTGTTCTTCGTGACCATTGGAGCCACTTTCACTCTGCCAGTTGCTATTGTAATGGTGGCAAGTACGTTTACCACGGTCGCCGTAAAGACCGAACTTGAGTCCCTTTGCATGCATGTAATCGGCCAAAGCCTTCATGCCGCTCGGAAAAGTTTTCGGATTATTCTGGAGGTTACCTTGCGCATCGCGCTTGGTATCCATCCAGTTGTCATCGAGATTCAGAAAAACGTAGCCAGCATCCTTCAAGCCAGATTCGACCATCGCATCCGCGATTTCCTTGATCTGGTTTTCGTTGATGTTTTCGTGGAAAACATTCCAACTGTTCCACCCCATGGGGGGAGTAAGCACCAAACTATCAGGGTGCGCAAAGCTCATCGTCAAAAGCGAGAACGCTGCAGCAAGCGTTGCTTTTGTAATCGCAACCTTCATCACGACTCCTTGTTGAAACTACTTGACATTCAACCTGAATGTCACTCCAACATCAGACTTAACCACGAACATTCCAGATCGTTTCACCAAATTTTTGGCTGCTTCGTAAAGCCCCGCCTTATCGGCTTTCACGCGCCCTAGGAAAGCTCCGTTCATACTGAATACCGCATAATCCTGTACGCCGGACTGTTCTAGACGAATGTGGCCCAATGCAGTCGTGGAATCTTCGACCGGAATCTGCGATGCATCCAGCTTCGCCATTTTCACGTTGTCAAGCGTAAGTGTTCCCGTGGCAGCGCCCGCGTTAAAACTCAGGCGGCTATTCGTATCTGTCGCGGCCGTCATCTGGAATTTGAACGAATAGGTCTTCATATCTGTGCCGAGCTCAAAATTCTGCTTTTTCGTGAGGTAAGATTCCCACGGGTCATTATGCTGCTCCACGTTGACCTCGAGCGTACGGGCCGCACCCGCGCTTGCATCAAAACTGATTTCGTACCACTCGCCCTTTTCAAGGTGCAAATCGTGCTGGATCAGCTGCACCTGATAATTCTGCGTACCGATAGCGGAAATATTGAACTGATACTTACCATCTTTTGCATCACCTATCGCCTGCGCATCACCATGCAACTGCAAGTCCCAAGCCACGGCGCTTGAATCGAAACCGCCGTTAAAAATGCTATCGCGGTTCGTGGGCACCACAATCGCTGGAGTCGGTGGAGTAATGCTCGAACCATCGAGCGAATAGTTCTTTACGAAGTTCCAGATTTCATCACTGGTATTCACGCTGGCCAAATCCATGGAATACCAGTGGCCTTTTCCGGCGATGGACATGAGGCGCACTTCTACGTCGTTAGAGCAGCTACTCCACACTTCCAGGGAGGCAGCGGAACCTGAGCGGTTAGCCGGATAGGGCTTGGTCACCTGGGAACTTTCGGAGCATTTGTTAAAGGACACCCAACGCTTTAAATAATTCACACCGCTACTGTAATTGACCACGTCGTCGGAGGTCCCATGGGTATGGATAATCGGCATAGGGCGAGTGCTTGCCGGCGCAGGGTTTCCGATGGGGTAACCGGAAACAGGGGCGATGGCAGCAATCATGTCCCCCATTTTGTTTGCAGCATGGTAGCTCATCATGCCGCCCATCGAGAAGCCCGAAACATACACGCGGTTCTTGTCGATACCGTACTTGCTTTCCATCTCGTTGATGATGGCCTTGAGGAAGTTCACGTCCTTGTCACCGGAAATATCCCACGCCTTATTCTCGCCATTTGGGAAAACCACCACAAAGCGCGCGGTGTCGGCAATGGATTCCCACTTAGCCGCATTTTTCTGGTAGGGCGCATCCTGGTTCATGCCGTGCATTTGAATGATAAGCGGGCGGTTCCTCTCGATACCTGACGGAGCATACACGAGCATGCTACGGTTTGCTCCGTTTACCGTTATATTGTCGGCCACGGCTGAAGTAGCCATAAGCGCAATGCCAGAAAGGGCCAAAGCCAAACTTTTTTTTAAGCCAATCATCTGCATCTCCTTTTTGACCAAAACTTACCGAGTCACCATGAAACGACTGATAGAGCCGTTCTGGCTACGCATAAGGTAAACGCCTTTTTCGAAAACCATGGTGCGGATCTTGGCACGGGCCTCGTTTGCATTCCGAGCAGCGACGGAACCCACAAAGGCACCGTTCAGTGAATATACCCGGTAATGGTGCAGACCTTGCACTCCGAGCTCTACGCGGTGTACAAGCCCCGTTGTTTTGCAGCTTTCCTTGCAGAATTCCAGCCAGTCTACGTTCACGTAGTTCCCGACGATTTCCATTTTCAGGGCATGTTCACCGGCGGAAATTTCGGAAGTCTTTGCCGTAACCGTTGTATAGGTACTCCAATCTTCACCTTGTTCAGCATAGATGATTTCCGAAATAGCCTTGTCGTCGATATAAAGTTTCACACCCGCGTTTTCTGAAGCCGTTGCCATGTTTACTCGGATTTCGTATTCACCGATTTCTTCCACGTTTACGGTGTAGCGCAGCCATTCGCCTTCTTGCGTGTAGCCTACGGCATAACCCTTGCAGTCCTTGGTGTTGGCAGAATCCGAGCATTCTAGACCTACGATATCTACGGCTTCGTCGCGGTAAACCTTGCCCTGGTTTTCGCTACTTTTGTCGTAGTAGGCCCGGTTCGGTTTACCCACGTCGTAATTTTCCGCCTCGATCTTGCCGGGGACCTTTGCCGCAATGTCCTTGTAGGGCGTGGGCGGAATGGTATCCTGAACCATGTCCAGGTAAATTTCATCCTTGTAATCGGAGCCGATCTTGAACCAGTCAAAGTCTGCGTAGCCCCCTGCCGTCTTGGTGGCAAAATTGAAGAGGCCAAAGCGGTAACCCGTAAACATATGGAGTGAATAACTGAGGCTGACATCGTCGCCAATCTTTTTCCAGGTACTTCCATCGGTGCTGTAGTAGAAGGTAGCCGTTCCATGGTCCAGGGGTAGGTCGAAATCCACCCGCAAGTAAACTTCGGAACCCGAAATAGGAGCGGAGGCCTTCTCACTTTCCCCATCCTTGGTTCCCTGGTACATGACTACCTTGTAGCTGCCGCTTTCCTTGGCAAGAGCCACAAAGCCCTTGTCGTCTTGTAACGCCACGAGCCCCGCCATGTCGCCGTCCTTCATGCCCGCGCCATTCACCAAAGTTCTGCCGGAACACTTTGGGCCAAAGGTTCGCATGGTAAGCGTGTTCTTGGCATTCACGATACGGGAATCGGTACGGCCCGTGGTAATGCGGAGGTGTCCCGGATTTGCAGAAAGGCTCCAGTTCCTGTTATCGGGATTGTGGTTCCACTGCCATTCCAGCGGCAAAACCTCGGAATCGAAATCGTCGCTGGTGACCATACCATAACCGGGCAGGGCGTTTTCGGGAAGATCCAAGGTCGCAGGGGCCTTACCGCCATCTGCAACAGGCCAACCGTCTTTCCAACTGGTGGGTACCAGGTACGGAATACGGCCTACGGGGCCCGAATCCCGGAACAAAAGGGCGTACCATTTTCCATCGGGAGTGTCAAAGATGCCGCCCTGGGCCACACCGTTGTCTTGCAGGAAAATGCGTCCGCTAAAACCGGAAAGGAGACTTTTGGAACGGTAAACAATGGAGCTACGGCACTTGCCGGCAGGCCAGGATATGGTATACAGGTAGTATTCCCCGTTGACCTTTTCCATGTGAGCCCCTTCCTGCTGCACATAATACTGGGTGGTATTTGTCACGGCATTGATACTTACACCGTCCAGCGTGCCGCTACGCCCTCCGACCTTGACGCCACTCGCGTCGTCGTTCAGCTGCACATAGCTAATATGGTCGCCGCTACCGTAAAACACCCACACGGTGCCGTCATCCTCGAAAAAGAGGGAGGGATCGTGATAGAAGGGCAACGTGGTTTCGGTCCAGGGACCATTTTCTACATCGGCGGTTTTATACAAATGAGTCTTGCCCGTCGTATAGGAAGGTGTCAGCACATAAAAGAAACCCTTGTGGAAACGAATGCTGGACGCCCAGGAGCCCTTTCCGTAGGCGTCCTTGCCATTATCCAGGTTCTGCTGGTCATTGTCTACGAGAGTCTGATAGGCATAGCCCACGGTACGCCACTGGGCTAGATCCTTGGAAGCCATTACCGGTACACCGGGCGCAAAATGCATGGTGGTGGTCACCATATAATAGGTGTCTTCCACACGCACAATAGAAGGATCCGGATTGTCCACCCAGGTTATGGGATTAGAAACCGTCGCCCCAAATGTAAATATTGCATTGAATAAAGCCACGCCGCAGGCGTAGGCCGTAGATCTAAAGCATCCCATGTTAACTCCTAAACCCAAGTGCACCGCCTGAGTTGCTTACCTGCAAAACAGTACCCTGGTATACAAGTTTTTTCTACAAGCACAAAAAAGGTTCCCAAAAGTTCTAGCTGAAAAGCATCCCGAGAATTACGACCAAAAGTCCCATGACCGCAATCTGCTTTATGATTCTGATTTCGCTATTCGACATAAATGCCTACCTTGCGGGTCACGGTAGCTCCGGCAACGTTTCCGCGGAGCAGGTAAACTCCACGACGCAGATTGATCGTTCCCGACCTGGCATAGTTCAGGGCATCCGCCATACCGCTTGCCCGGAATCGAGCCACGCGCTTCCCCCGCAGGTCAAAGAGTTCAAAGCCGCTTTCGGGTTCGGTTATAAGTTTCAAGTCCTTCGCAATCGCTGTCGTATTCGAATCGGCAACCGCTACAGTCTTAAACTCCACGTAATCGATATCGATCCAGTCGTTGGTGATTTCCAGCTTCAGATCGTGTCTCCCCGCCTTCAGGGAGACCTTACCGCCGCTTACCACGGAGTACGTGTCAAAGCCCTTTCCGTTATTCAGAATTTCTTCGCCGATGCGTTCATCATCCATGTATAGGACAAAGCTACCGGTACCGTTGTCGCCTGCCACATTGGCTGAAATTTCGTATTCACCGTCGGCCGTTACATTTACCGTGTACTTGAGCCATTCCCCCTTTTGGCAATAGCCTATAGACAATCCCATATTCGGTTGGTAAATATCCACATCGTCCTTGCGGAATTTGCCCCCTTCGTTACCCTTGTTTAGGTCGTAGTAGGCCTTGCCTGCGCCACCCTTGTTATATTCCTCCGCTTCGATAGTACCGGGAATCGTTGCAGGTTCATCGCCATAGGGTCCATATTCTTCGGGCGGTTCATCGGCTACCGTTGACTGGGTCGGATCCACCAGGTTCACTTCCGGGGCATTTGGATCAATGGTCTTGTCGATGAGCTTGAGCATTTCGGATGCATAACGTTTGCCTAGTTCAATCACGCCCTCACGGCCAAAATGATAGGGGTCTTTGCCGTTGCCCTTGAGCCCCTGGGAAGAGGCAAGTCCGAATTTCTTGAACTTGCTCTTTAGTTGGGCGATGCCGGTGTTCTTGCTAGAACAGCAACTTCCTTGGCCCGAATTTCCCGTAGGATCGTTCATCATTTCGCCCGCCACAAAAGGAACTTCGTTTTCGTCTAGTTCCAGGGCATCTACAATGTCTTTGTAGGTCTTATACACGTTGTTTTGCCATTCCGTGCCCGCCCCGTCGGTTTCGCCCTGGTGAAAGATAAAACCCTTGATGACGCCCACTTCCTTGGCCTTCTTGCCCAAATCCACAATCCTCTGGTAAGGATTTGAATCGTAGTCCTTTGCCCAACTCTGGATATAGCTTGCGGCAGAACTGAAGTAGGCCTGGTACTGGTCCTTGTCAAAGGCCTTGATACTTACAGCTCCGATAGCTACGGGGATAATACCCACCGTAACCCCCGGCAAGGAATCCACCATGGCGCGACCAAAGTAGTCCGCCGGGGAAAGATTCTCGAAGGCATGGAACATGGGAGGAATTGCCGCGGCCCATTCTCCTGTCTTAATGGACTGGGTCGTGTTTCCGCTGCGCTGACTCGCATTTGCCGTATGGGAAGCAAGCATAATGAAGTTTTTCGGGGCTGTAGCCTGGTCTACAGCTGGGTCTATATCGCCGTTCCCTGCCATATTGCTTTGTCCGTAGGCTATGTAAATGTGAAAATTGGGATTAGGAGCGGCTTGAAGCATCAGGGGAATCAAAAGCAATCCCCAAACGGTCCAAGAAACCGTTGTCAAAAAATCGGACTTTTTTTTCATGTCCATATCACACTCCTTTTCCTTAAAACTACCCCCCAAAAAGCACAAAGAACACGGGGAAAGCCCCATGTTCTATGGACAAATAGTCAACGATGGATAAATCTATTTGGTCACCTGGATGCGTACAGTACGGCCACCGAGGGACTTGGCCAGATAGGCTCCGCCCCGTTTCACCAGATTTGCTGCCCTGGAACGGAGTTCCTGCATTCCCATCGCCTGGACGGAACCCAGATAGCTGCCATTCATGTCGAAAATACGGAAATTTTCAGTTTCGGTGGGCAGGAGCAGGGGCGCGGACACCGTAAAGGTCGTACCTTCCTTGTATTCTTCCGCCTCGGTGCCGAAGCGGAACCAGTCGATATTCACGTAGCCACCCGTAATGGAGAGCCGCACAATGTGCTGACCTTCCGTCAGGTTCACCTTGCCGGCAGAAACATCCTTGTAAACGCTCCAGTCCTCGCCGGTCTTGGGCATCTCGATAACCTCGGTTATGGTTTGCCCGTCAATGGAGAACTGGAAACTGGAAGTTTCGCTTCCGGAGGCGGCATGAACCAGCAACTCGTATTCGCCCGATTTCTTCACGTCGACAGTGTATTCCAACCATTCGCCCGTCGTGGTGTAACCGATGGCGTAATTGGAACCGCCTTTTACCACGTCTACCCCTTCGGTATCGCGGAATTCGGCGTCGCCCTTGTTCTCGGAATCGGAATCCTGGTAGGTGGAATTTCCCTTACCCTTGCCCGGTACGTCGTAGTTTTCGGCTTCGACCTTACCCGGCAAAGTTGCGACTTTACCATCGTAGGGTTCTCGGGGAATGACAATCTGTTCTCCAACGCCCACCAGGGTCACGATACAGTCCTTGTTGGTGGCGCCGGATTCCATGGTAATGGTGACAGATCCGTTTTCCACTTCCACTTCGCCTTCGTCCTTGGCATTTTTCGCCTCGCTGGTAGTGTACATGTGGAAAGTCGATATATCGGCACCCGGCACGTTCACCGTCACCGTCTTGCTCTTGCCGTAATCCCGGTTCACCAGCACGACAATGACGCTATCTCCATCGGCACTCTTGTAGGCGCTAGCAAAGAGATTGTCTTCGGGCTTGTCGGTTGCCCCCACACGGATGGCCCCAGGGCGCACGAAACGGGCAAACTGGCTCATTATGTAACCGCGCTTGGAAATCTTTCCGATTTCATCGGTGGGAATGCTGAGCTTGTTGCCAAAATCCTTTTCCATGATCAGGCCGTAACAGCGGCGGATATACCACCAGGTGTACTGATTGAAGTTACCCACCACCATGGCGCGGTGGATTTCATAGCCCACGTCCATGGCACGTACCGTATCCAGCTTGTTCTGATTTGCTTGGTCACCCGTATACATGACTTTGCGCCAGTAGTTGCCGCTGCCCTGACTTTCGGTGTAGTGTTCCGTCATCCAACGTTCCACGTTTTTCTGATCCGCTAGTGCGTATTGGAAAAAATCGTCGCCGGTAGTAGCGCTGCTGGCATAGAAATGGGCTCCGAGAATGTCCCAGTTCTTGAGGGCATTTGCGTCGTCTAGCACCTTGTTGTACAATTTTTTTTGGTATGCGAAGGATTCCGTAGAAATTACCTTGGTACCGTTCTTGCGCATTTGATCGGCATAGTCCTTGGTGAAGTTATAGATTTCATCGGCACTCCAGCAGGCCCATTCCCCACACCAGTCCGGTTCGTTACTGATGGAAATGGCATAGAGGGGCACACCCTGATCCTTCATGTAGGCCGTAAAGCTGTTCAGATGGTCTACATAGTTCTGGTAATTTGAGTCTGCCATGTGCTGATTGGCTCCGGCATAAGGCGAAGTCCAGGGTGTTGCATACAAGAGAAAGTCATCACCGGCGTATTTTTTGGCGTACTTCGCGGCGTTCACTTCCTTGTTGAAATCGCTTGAGCTCGCATATACGGGAATACGCAGCGTATTGAGGCCGATTGTGCCTTCACCTGTACCGAACGCAATCTTTGCGTCAGCTTCGGAAAGGCCGCCACCGCCCTGCCACTGGTTATGGACCATACCCCCAAAACCGCGTATGACCTGATGTTCTTCGTCTAAATCCACGTTGACAGTCGCGGCCATCGCCGTGCACCCAATCCCTAATACCCCGAGAATACAGGATACTTTCTTCACCCTATTTGAAATTGTCATGTTTACTCCTTTCCACCGCTCGACAAAAAATGCCTCATCCTTTTTGCTTTTTGTCAAGGGTTGACTTTTTAGCCCTTATTTATTTCAAGAAAGGCGCCTCCATTTGGAGGTGCCTCTCTTGGATGTGTTTTGTGGAAAACTAGCGGGAAACGGGGATTTTAGCCACCATTCCTGTTTTACGGCTACGGATCAAGCATATTCCCTGGAATTTCTGGGCCCGGGAACGCCACATTTTGGACGCTTCAGATAAGCTAGTGGCCATGAAACTTGCCACCTTATGGCCCCGTAGGTCAAACACGTCGTAGGCAGATGTTTGTATCGCGTCAAGTTTTACATGCCGGACAAGAATCCCGGTGGTTTCTTCGGAAATTTCCACCACTTCGCCGTTTACGATGGATTCCAGCTTGAACCAGTCTACATTTACGTAGCTACCGGTAATGGAAAGACGGATAATATGGGAGCCTTCTGTAAGCTTCACGGAACCGCCGTCAATTAACTTGTACACATTCCAGGTGGTGTCTGTCTGGGGAATCTTGACCGTATCGGAAAGGGCGTTGCCGTCCACTGTGAAAAGGATGCTGGAAGTCTTGGAACCGGATGCTGCATTTACGGTCAGCTTGTAGTCCCCGGTCGTCTTCACATCGACGGTGTATTCCAGCCATTCGCCGGCCTCGGTGTAGCCGATGGCGTAACCGGAACCGCCTTTTACCACGTCTACCCCTTCGGTATCGCGGAATTCAGCGTCTCCCTGGTTTTCTGCATTTTTGTCGCTGTAGGACGACACGTCGCCACGGCCAGAACCTGGAACATCGTAATTTTCAGCTTCGATTTTTCCCGGAACTTCCCAAGGCTTGTCACCATAGGGCTGCTGTGGTGTAGGGGGCGTAGTTCCGCTGCCTTCGAAGCCCCAGGCCTTGATAGCCATGGTAGAATCCTTGGAGCCCTTGAACACCAGGAACAACTGGTCTACGATACCCTTGAGACCTTCCACCTCGCAGGTGTTTTCGACATAGGTAGTTTTGTTGCCCGTATTCTTGAGGGAACAGACCCCTGCCAGTGTACCTGTGGCAGAATCCGTGTGGATTTCGATCTTGTTGCCGTCTTCGGCGCTCGCGGCCTGAACCACGAACCCTGTCGCCGCCGTTCCAAAATCCACGCCACTCACGCGGATCCAGGATTCCTTGGTAGAAAGCGGGAGCAGCAGGTGCTCGGTCACCTTGCCCAGGGTAAAGTTGGAACGGCTGCGGATGCCCTTCTGCTTGGAACTGGTAAGGGCCGGGTACCAATCGTAGGGGTCAAAGTTCTCGATCTGCTCCGGCCCTTCCTTGGTAAAGGTCAGCGGCATCATGGTGCCATCGTCATTGTAGAAGAACTCGTCGACGCTCACGCTGCGGTGGAAAGCTGCAACTGGATCCGCCTTGCCGTCTTCGGCGGGGATTTTTTCTAGGCCGTCGTAGCCGTTGGCAATGCGGCGGTCATGATAGGTCACATACCAGCGTCCCTTGAATTCCGCGATACCGTGATGGTTGTTGTTGTTCGCGTTGATGTTCTGGCCGTTGATACTCGGGTTTCCCATGAAGATGCCCTTGTATTCGTAGGGACCCATGGGGTTCTTGGACATGCCGTAGGCAATGCGCAAATCCGCTGTACTGTAGGAAAGGTAGTAGTTTCCCTTGTACTTGTGAATGTAGGAAGCTTCCATGGCCCTCGGGCCACCAATCTTCAGGTGGGTCTTGGTATTCACGTCAAAACCCTTCATGTCCTTGTTCAGCTTGTAAATGTTGAAAATGTCGTTGTTGTTGTCCTCCGCCTTGCGGGTATCGCTGCTGCCGCCACCGAAAGTGAAATAGCCTTGGCCGTCGTCGTCGAAGAAAATAGCCGGATCAAAGCACCAACCGATACCGTCGCAGTCCGCAAGACCACCTCCCCAGTTGTTGATCAGCTTCTTGTTGCCCGAAACAGGGTTCGTCCAGGGGCCAGCAATGCTGTCGGCGCCGATGAGGCCAATGCCGCCACCACCGCCATCGGGGAAAACGATGTACAGGCGTCCGTCATTGGGGTTTACCGCAATACCGGATGCCCAGATATCGCCGATACCGTCAACCTTGCGGGCATCGTAGATAATGCCGAAGTCGGTCCAGTTCTTCATGTCCTTCGTGCGGAAAGCATAAAGGGCCTTGATGTTGTAGCCGTTGGCATTGGCTGCCGCCGGGTCGTCAGAGTCGGTAATGACGTAGAAATACTCTCCATCGGATGCGGCGGCGGGGTCCGCCAGATAATGGTAGCTCGAAATCGGATTATCCGCCAGGCCAAAAACCGTAAGACCTGCAACCAGACAAGCCACCTTTTTAAGGCAAGACTTGCACCATACATTCCCGTTCAACATAAGAACTCCTATGAGGCAAAACCACACTTAACTTATGTTGCTAAAACTACCCACAAAAAAAGCCGATTTTCATCGGCTTTAGGCATATTACATGGACGATTTATCCATGAAAAGGGCTAAGGTTCCCAGGGCTTGACACCGTAAATGGTAATGTCGTCGATCCAGAACTCGAAGGAACCGCCGACACCACCGCCAAAGAGGTTTAGGTTAGTCACGTGATCCTTCACGTTGTCCCAGCCAAGATTAGCTCCGATTTTTAGGGAATCGGTTTCTAAAAGGTCCTTCGGAGTAATGACATACCGTTGCCAGGTTGTATCCAGTTCCAGATGCACCCAGGACTTTCCGTTTTCGTAGCCCAGGCTGTCCAGGGTCAGGGAATCCATGAGCACGTCGAAGGAGAAGCTTAGCCACTGGGTAGAATCCCCCTTGCTACCCCGGGCCCAAATTTCAACGGAGTCCAGCTCCGACAGGTTCACTATTCCGTTTAGGGAACGGCCCATAAGTACCCAGTTATAATTAGAGTCGTTTTGGTATACGAAATGGCCTACAAGACCGTCCCGTTCCGTGTCATACTGGGCGTCGAGCGCATGGACAATCCCATATTCCGAAACACCTTTATACCAACCTTGAGTACTGTCCTCGAAATCCTCGAAGTAGACGATGGGGTAAACGTCTTCGGTATCCGATACGACAGAATCCGGAATGATTTCGATAGGACGCTGGCCGATCGTTACGTCTTCGACCGTCGCCTCGGACTCGACCTTTGTGGAACTCGAGCCCACCTGCAGATAGCTGCTCATGACCACCGGTTCGCCGTCGGAGCCAGTACTTTCGTAGGTGCGGTACACAAAGCCCACCACACTGAAAGTACCCGCAGGCAGGTTGTCAAATTCAAAATGGCCGAGGGAGTCGGTCTGCACAAAATAGTCCAGTCCCTGGATGCCCACCGTTACCGACTTCATGCCGGCAGGCAGGTATACCTGGCCCTTCATGGCCCCCGTAGAAAGCACGGTCATGGACAGGGAGTCTACGGAACTGTCCGTCACTACCACCCGGGACGCGGCCCTTTCCATATTTTGACGGGCTTCGATGACATAGTAGCCGGGCTTGAGCCGGGGCAAGTCCACAAGGCCCAGAGAGTCCGTTACCAAGTTCAAGATACCCAAGGCGCTATCCGATGCCACTACTGGGGAATCCGATTCGGACAAGTCCTGATTTTCGGCAAAAGCATAATTGTTGGCACCTGCCAGAAAGTATGCCGGACGGACAAACACCTTGGAACGGGCGGCAGGGATGCCGCCTTCCCGTTGTACCGTCAGGGTCACCGCAATGGAGTTCTCCGTTTCAAGGGTAGATCCGGCCATGCAGTCTCCATCGGTACTGCAAGTAACGAAGATTCCACCCAATGCTGCAAAAGCCATTTTCCACACCCAGTATCTCATTTTGACTCCCTTTGGGCATCCTCCGTTGCGTTGACGGATCCAACCTCGCCTTTGCGCGCCACCGGGTAAAAAGCCATAGAAAGCTGCATTACACGGTCTGAATTTTTGGCACTATCAACCCGTTTCTGGACGAGGCGCCTGAATTCCCGGAGCATATCCCCGAGATCGTCAAAGCAGGCCTGGTCCACAGACAATGTAAGAGTAGAAATGTTTCTTTCGTCTACGGGAATGTTATCAAGGGCATCACTCGCCAAAGCGAGGACCTGTTTTTGGAACTTGCGGACCGCTTCCTTTTTTTCGGGGCCGCCCATCGTGAGGTGAGCATCGGTCAGGGCCAGCTTGCCAGAAGCCATCTTTTTCACCAGACCCACTTCCAGCAGGGTATCTACGGCCTCTTTAGCCTGTTCTTCGGTAATCGGGGGGCAAATATCCTTGGAAATTTGCTTATGGTTCACCACGCCACCGTTTAGTTCTAGGTAGGCGCGAACCGCCGGAATCCACCAGTTTTCCAATAATTTGAGCTCCGCGGCCTGGAGTCTATGCCGGTCCACGTCCCTAAGAGAGACAGCCTTAGCCATCAATTCTTCTTTTTTCGTCTTGTCCTTGACCACGGCGGCAGAAAAGAGCAGGTCAAAGTACTCGGCCTCGCGACCGGCCAGTTCCAGAATTTCCTTGGCGGCCGGAAGGGCATGAGCGGGCAAATGCTGCTTTTTTTTAAGCACACGGTACAAATAGCTGGAGTCAAGGCCCAGCTTGTCACCCATCATACGGTACGAATAGAAGGGCATTTCCGCCTTTTTACGGTCGTAATACTCCTTCAGGAAGTCGCGGTAATCCGATATGTCAGAAAACGTAACCATAGTTTTTTTACCTATAACTTTACAATATTAAAGTAGACTGGACAGGTAAAAAAAAGTATACCTTGGGCGTATTTCCTGTGGACGTTTTATCCAAGACCCCGTAACGGAGTCTCTTTAGAAGACTCAAAGCCAGATAGGGTAGCCGATAAAGGCAAATATAATTTCAATGTACATCCGTGCAGTAATTTGCTATCTTTGGCGCGATGGCAACGGATTCCGTAAAACGAACCCCTTGGGGCGATGAATGGCGCAGCGCTGTGGAGCGCTCTTTTGCCGTATATTCGCGTTCGGAGGCTCGTGCAGCCGACGTCAAGATTTCGGGGCGCACCGTCAAGGCTCGCATTGTAGACGGCTCCTGGAGCACGCAGAATGTAGAACTCATGATGTCGCGCTTTTCCGAGGAAGAAGAATCCCTGCTGATGGAAGGCTTAAAAAAGAATCCGGAACTCGCAGGCTCCCTTGCGCATCATCTGGAACCGAAAGAAACTCTTGACTTTGCCAAGGAGCAGGGCCTTAAAATGGTGCCCGGCGCGGGCGTCAAATTTTCGGTCAAATGCAGTTGCGGAATGCGCGGCATGTGCAATCACGCTTACGCGGCTTTGCACGGTATCGGTAAAAAAATCGACAAGGATCCGTTTACGATTTTCACCGTCCGCGGCATGGATGTTTGCCAGCTCGCGGAACAGTGCACGCAGGCCGCTTGGGAAGAAGAGCTTCCCGTGGAAAACGGCAAAACGAATCTTCCCGTTTTTGCAGAAAAATTTACCCACGTTCCCCTTGAAGGCTCGGAAGAACTTTCCGAAGTTCCGGAATATGAATCGGCAAACATCGTGGATGCGCGCAAGGCGCTAGTGAATGCCGTTTCGCCGAATGCGGCTTTCCCCGAAGAATTTGTGAATCTTTACCGTGAAACGTGCCTAGAACAGTTTGCGACAAGCTTTGAATGTTACCCGGAAAAATCGGTGGATCTTTCGGAAGGGGGAGTTGTCCGTTACGCGGGAACGGACCTTTGGATGTTCGGCAAGATTCCGCTCGAATGGGCCGTAGACGCGGTTTCTGTGGAAGGTCCGACGGGAATGAGCAAGGCGGATATCTCGTTCAAGCTTTTGAATTACGCCCGTCAGACCGCTTTAGAAATACTGAATCGCGGATCGGTTTACCCCAAGCTTTTTGCGCTTGATAAAAAAGTGGCGCGTTTCTTTTGGCTTCCGCTCAAGTCCATTCCCGAAGTCCATGGGGCAATCGCGCGTTTGCAGGCTTGGATGCCGGTGAAGTTTGTGCGCAGCGAAATGGAATCCCCGAAGCAGATGACGCAGAATTCGGCAGAAATGCTTGTGACCGCGATCCTTTCCATTTACATGCGCCGCATCGATCCCGAAAAGAAGTTTAAAGACAGTCGCCTGTACGCCTTTTTCGGCAACGCGACTCTCGATTATTCGGGCGATGCCGCAGACGATATTTTGGAAATCGAAAAATGGCTCGCCGGCTATGAACTTTCGAATGCAAAATATTTGCCGGTGGTGAACGGCGCCGATGCGGGCTTTGGAAAAGTCGATGTCGATCTGGATTTTTTGGACCGCGATTTGAACAAGGCGCAGCCTTATTCCAAGCTTTGGACGCGGGAATTCCCGGCGGAAAAACGGGCGCTGATTTTGCGGGCCGTGCAGCCGATGCAAAATTTTTTGCCGGGTTATGATGAATACGTTTCGCGGAAGGCGATCGACAATATTCATCTTTCCGGAGAAAACCTGATTCGCTTTTTGAATGAATCCGTTCCGCTGTTTCGCGCTTTGTGCATCGGCATGAACCTGCCGGCGGGAATTGAACGGGTCGTTCGCGGCGTGCCGCATCCGCAGATTGTCCGTTCCGAAGAAAAGGCGCAGGCGGGATTCTGCCGACTGGAAAACCTTTTGCGATTGAACTGGTCCGTGGTTATCGGCGAAAAGGTGATGGACGGCAAACAGTTCATGGAGTTGTACGAAAAGTCGAAAGACCTGCTCTATTTTGAAGGCCAGTATTTTTACGTTACCCCGTCCGATGTCAAGCAGTTGAAGGACGGTTTGCGGGACCGTTTCAAGGTGCCTGCGATCCAAGTTTTACAGATCGCGCTCGCCGGCGAATTCGAAGGGCTCTCGGTGGAAATTGCGCCGGAAGCGCTCGAAGAAATTCACAAGCTCAAAGAAGAAAACGAATCTTCGATTCCGGTGCCTGCAGAAATCCAGGCGAACCTTCGCCCGTATCAGCGCCGAGGCTTTGCGTGGATGCTCGGCAATTCCAAGCTCGGATTTGGAAGCATCATTGCCGACGACATGGGCCTTGGTAAAACGCTCCAGGTGATTACCCTTTTGCAACAGATGAAAAACGACGGAGCCTTTGACGAACGCAAAGCGATCGTCGTTGTTCCCACGGGCCTTTTGCAAAACTGGAAACGGGAACTCGCAAAGTTTGCACCGGGGTTGAAGGTTTGCATTTATCACGGTTCCAATCGCAACGTCGAAGGCGTGAATGCGGATATCTTTGTGACGACTTACGGCGTTCTCCGCTCCGATCAAGAACAGCTGACCGATATGAACTGGCAACTTGTGGTGATCGATGAAGCGCAGAATATCAAGAATGCGGGAACTTCGCAAAGCCGCGCTGTGAGAGCCTTGAATGCCCATGTGAAAATCGCGATGAGCGGAACTCCGGTGGAAAACCGCTTGATGGAATTCTGGAGCATCATGGACTTTTGCAATCGCGGGTTCTTTGGCAGTGCAAAGTCTTTCCACGAAGAATTCGAAAGGCCGATTCAGGAACGCGCGAACAAGCATTGCGCGGAACTCTTCCGCAAGGTCACGGCGCCCTTTTTACTGCGACGCCTCAAAACGGACAAGTCGATCATCGCGGACCTTCCCGAAAAACTCGAACAGAACGAGTGGGCAAGTCTTTCGCCCGAACAGGAAAAGCTGTACAACGATACTTTCAACAGCATCATGCAAAAGCTCGGCGAATTCGACCTGGAAAATGCGGAAGATAAATTCGAACGCAGTGCCGCCGTACTTCGCCTGATTACCGCCTTAAAACAGATTTGCAACCACCCGTCGCAATATTTAAAGGATGGCAAAACGGATCCCGCGCTTTCCGGCAAAATGGAATTGTTTCTCGACATCGTAGGTTCCATTCTCGATACCGACGAAAAGGTCCTTGTGTTTACGCAGTTTACGGAAATGGGCGAAATTTTGCAAAAGGTTCTCCATTCGAAACTCAAAACGGAAGCGCTCTTTTATCACGGCGGCATGTCGATTGGCGCCCGCGGAAAGGCGATAGACGAATTTGAAAAGGATCCGGATCGCCGCGTGTTGATTCTTTCGCTCAAGGCGGGCGGCACAGGTCTCAATTTGACCGCTGCTTCGCAGGTTATCCATTACGACTTGTGGTGGAATCCCGCCGTAGAGGCCCAGGCGACGGACCGTGCTTACCGTATCGGCCAAAACCGCCGCGTGGTCGTTCACCGCTTAATTACCAAAGACACTTTTGAAGAAAAAATCAACGACATCCTCGAAAGCAAAAAGAAAATTTCCGAGATGACCGTCGCGACCGGCGAAAATTGGATTACAAAAATGTCGGATGACGAACTTCGCGAAGTTTTCACGCTAGGTAAGAATTAAAATATAATTGTGAAACAATGACTTTGATAGTGATATTGTATACAAAAAACTAAAAAATGTTTATTATTTTACAAAAAACAATATTTTAACATTAAAATTGTGTATATTTGACGCAGTGATGTTCGCCACTGGAAAAAAGAAGGACTCCCGATTGCAGTCGGAAGTCCTTCGGCGAAGAGCATGGTAACTCTAACGGCTTGACAAAGATACCAAATTTCTTCGCTTCCGGTTTATTTTAACTGCCTCAAAATTTTGGGGCAAAGGAAAGATCATGCCAAATGATTTTATATCGGATGCCGACTCTAGAAATCGGTTAGCAGGACTTCAAAATTTGCTTGCTTCTGGCGAGCGTTCCAATACACTTTGTCCGGAAAAGGAATCTCCGTTTGCGTCTTTCTCGTTGCTGTGGGGGACGCCCGCAGGTACAACGCAAATTGCTCCATATTCTTTTTATGAGCTGTTCGCTGAGCCTGCTTCACAAGAAGACAAAATAGACTCTTTTTTACAGGTTATTCAAAATTTGGATGATTTGAACAGTATCCCCAAAGGGCAAAAAAAAGCGCGTGCTTTGGAAATTTCCCGAATTTTGAGGGATTTTGGAGGATACAAAGGATTGAAGTGGAATGTAACATCGGGTATTGCTGACCCATATATGAAATTTATGACCCGATGGAAGTATCCGAGCTATCAAAACAGTTTCTCCCCAAACGGTCGGTTCAAGTCTCTTGAATTTCCGGATTCCAGCGTAGTTGTCGACCTTCCCCATTTCAGCGCTTCACTTAGTCGGTATTTGGATTGCTATAGTGACGATTGTGCCTTGCCTACAGAATGGGCCAGTTGGGCTGGTGACATGTTCACTTACGCGGCGCATCTTGATTCCGTGAGAACGAACGATAGTCTAAGCTATGCTGCAATACGCGACACTGCATTGAACAACATTGGTGGTGCTCACCCCCGATACAGCAAATTCTTTGGTACAGGCGATTTTTATGCAGACATTGACGCCCGTAATATAGCTTCGTTAATAAACAACCGAAACTTATCCCTTTACGATGCAATTGACCGCTATTACAAGCAAAAAGAATTTAGCAGGTTCATCACATTTGTAAATTCCTATGGAGGTTGGAAAAAATTTGCCGAAAAAGTAAACAAACATTATTTTTTCCCGTTGACAGTAAAATTGAATCCTTATCTTTTGGAAATTTCCAAAAGAGCGTTCATGAACAAGGTGCTTAAAGGACTTTTGAATGAAATCGGTTTGGATTAAAATGTTATTCGTGGTTGTCGCCGTTGCTGTGGCAACCATCCTTTTTTTCGCCATTGGGCATCTTGTAAAGGGAAATATATTCACAAAATTTCTTTTTTCAGACCACGTAAAAACAGTCGTTGTTGGCAACGTGGAATTTGCTGAATTCATTGACAAACCTGGTCAAAGATTCCTTCAATATGACGACAATTACGAGATTCGAATATGGTACAGATTCCTTGATGAATCGGATTACAGAATTTTGCATGATTCTTACTACTACAATCGCTATGTCAGCCCTAGTCCAGACGAAGTTTCATGCATGGAAACCTTTGAACGAAATGGATTTTCCTATATAGCGGCAACGCCCAATGTCGCGGTCCTTATCGACTCTACCAAAAAAAATCCTCCACCGACAACAGCCGTCTATGTAGTAGACCCCAAAGAAAAACGTTTCCCATTACGTATAGAGGTGGGTTATGACATTTATGGAGATATCACGGAAAGTTATTATGCTAATTGCAATCTACCACGAATAGATAAGCAAATTCATTCAAACTGCAAAATATCGACAAATTATTCTTATTGGCCTCGTAAAAAAAAGGAGGCAAAAAAATTCGGGGAAGACTTCAACGCCTACAAAAAACAAATGATGACCAATTTCACCTTTATTTCAGGCCTTTACGAGGCATTCAAGTCCTTTAATTTGAACACGGACTGCCTTGATTCTTTGAAACAGGAATACGTAAAGCCTAAATAAAATTAAACAAATGTACACTTGTAAACAGTAAACAATTTTTGATAGATTTGTTTGCAATATGCAAGAACCTTTTGCTGCATCGCGCATTGAATCCGCATTTGAAAGAATTGACAAAACCGCATTCGTTGACGAATTAGTGGATTCTGTTTCGCGGTTAAAAGTATATTCGGCGCTACTAGAAAGATCCATCGCGCGGGAATCCTGCATGGCTTCGATGTATATCAAAGAAAGCTTGCATTCTAGTCGGATGGAAGGTACAAGGACCTCGTTGCAAAGCTCTTTGGAAAAAACAGCGCTTGAAGATGATTCCGACAAAAATGTCAATGAAGTGAAAAATTATTCGGCAGCGACGCGATATGGACGTGATTATCTAATGCGCACGGGAATTTTTACGGAGGAGATGTTCCTTGAAATGCATAGGATCCTTTTGAGTGGAAACGTGCATTGCTTAACGGATAATATTGGACTTTACCGCACTGAACAAAACTTTATTCAAAATGAGAATTCAAAAGAAATCACTTTTGTACCGCCAGAAGCAAAGTTTGTAAAACCGTTGATGGATAACTTGATTGCGTTTATGAATTCGCCTACATCTGGAGAGCGGAATTTGGTAAATGCGGCAGTTATTCATGAGCAGTTCGAAACAATCCACCCGTTTGCAGATGGAAATGGACGCCTTGGTCGAATGCTGATCCCGCTGTTTCTTTTTAAGGTTCACGAAATAGAAATGCCCTGGCTTTTTTTAAGTGAAGCTATTGAAAAAGAAAAATTCCGCTATTATAAAATGCTGAACGATGTCCGGGTAAATGGCGCCTGGAATGAATGGATTAAGTTTTTCCTTGGAATTGTGGATCGGCAGTGTGCCAAATACGAAGGTAATGTCTTGAAAATAGAAGAACTCTACGAGTTGAGCTTAAAGAAAATTGCAAAGATTTCTTCATCAAGATTGCTTAAACAAGTGTTTTCCTGTTTCTTTAAAAATCCGGTTCAGAACAGTCGCGCAATTGAAAAGGAAACAGGGCTTTCCAACACGACTGTCAATCGCATGTTGGATAAACTGACCGCCAATAATATCGTATTCTCCGACGAAAGAAAACGCGGTAATTTATATTACTTTTATGACTTAATTGAATTGTTATAACGCTAAAATTTTATTTACTTGAAGCAAAAAACGGTTCCTTTTACAGGAATCTTTTTTAAGTTTTTTTGATGTTTTCTTTCGGAAAGTTCCGGTTCGCAGCTGGTGAGGCGCATGAAGATTTTCGCATACTTGGTGAGCATGTTCTTCACGACTTCTGACGGAATTTCTGGACTCGGGTAGGTTTTGTCCTTGTCGAGAGGTTCGAGCCGGTCTCGCACGTACTGTTTGCCAAAATTTTCCTGATTCGATCTGGAAGAAAAAATCAACGACATCCTCGAAAGCAAAAAGAAAATTTCCGAGATGACCGTCGCGACCGGCGAAAATTGGATTACAAAAATGTCGGATGACGAACTTCGCGAAGTTTTCACGCTAGGTAAGAATTAAAAGCTATTATTGCAAACAAGTTTTTTTACGAGGAGTCCCTATGACTATAATGGCTATTTTCATCCTTTACCTGTTGATGATGCTCGGTATCGGATTTTATTTCTCTCGCAGGGCGAACAGTCTGAATTCCTATTATTTGGGCAATCGCGGCATGAATAAATGGGTCGTGGCGATGTCCGCTCAAGCTTCCGATATGAGTGGCTGGCTTTTGATGGGCCTCCCGGGCGCGATTTACCTTTCGGGCCTTTCGGAAGCGTGGATCGGTCTTGGTCTTGTCGTCGGAACCTATGTGAACTGGAAAATTGTCGGTCGCAGGCTTCGCAAGTACACGTATTACTGCAACGATTCCATTACGCTGCCGGACTTTTTTGCGAACCGCTTCCGGGACAAGCGCGGAATCATCCGCGTGGTTTCCGCTCTCTTTATTTTGATCTTCTTTCTGTTCTATACGACTTCGGGATTTGTCAGTTGCGGTAAATTGTTCTCAACGATTTTCGGTTGGGAATATACGACTTCTCTTTGGGTGGGCGTGATTGTGGTCGTGGGCTACACGTTCCTCGGTGGCTTTTTAGCGGTGAGCTGGACGGACTTTGTGCAGGGCGTTTTGATGCTGATTGCGCTTTTGCTCGTGCCGACGATCATCTGCGAAATGAACGACGGCTTTGCTCCGACAGTCGATGCGATGAACCAGGTGAATCCTTACTTGATGAACATTTTCACGAATGCTTCGACGGGTAAGGCGGTAACGATGATTTCGATCGTTTCTTCCCTGGCTTGGGGCCTTGGCTACTTTGGCATGCCGCATATCCTTGTGCGCTTTATGTCGATCAAGAATCCGGATGAGATCACGCATTCCCGTCGCATCGCCATGACTTGGGTTGTACTTTCGCTCGGTGCTTCGATCTTGATTGCTGTGTTTGGACGTTATTATTTGATGCAGCAGGGCATAGCCTTGGATGATCCGGAACGTGTGTTCTTGGTGGTGACGCAGAACCTGTTCCCGACCGTCATTGCGGCGATCATGATGTCCGCTGTGCTTGCGGCGATCATGAGTACAGCGGACTCCCAGCTCTTGGTTTCGGCGAGTGCTTTTAGCAATGATCTTTACAAGCGTTTGATTCACAAGAATGCAAGCAATCAGGAACTGATGCTGGTGAGCCGTGGCGTCGTGGTGGCGATCGCTCTTGTTGCGGGTTATCTCGCATTCCAGGGCCGTCCGGGTGCTTCGAGTGGATTTCTCGATGTGGTCATGAGCCTTGTGAGCTTTGCCTGGGCGGGTTTTGGTTCAACCTTTGGCCCGATCGTTCTGCTCGCCCTTTTCTGGAAGCGCATCAATCTTTCGGGAGCGATTAGCGGAATGATCGTTGGCGGTGTCGTTGCTTTTGCGTGGAAGTTCTACTTTTCGGGCTTTTCGAGCGACTGCTCGATTTTTGGATTGTACGAACTGGTTCCGGGCTTTGTGCTGAACTTTGTGACTGCGGTCGTGGTGAGCCTTTGCACGAAGAAGCCTTCCGATGAAATTGTTCAGGAATTTGAACGGGTGGACGCTTCCCGTTTGAGCGATCTGGATCTCGAAAAGGAAGTTCGCTAGAGAACCTTGTTTGGAACAGATTCTGTAAACGAAAAAGGACTCCTGTTGGAGTCCTTTTCCTATTGAAGCTTTTCGATGTTTTGTTTCGGAATTAAAGTTCCGGTTCGCGTCCGGTGAGGCGCACGAAGATTTCCACGTACTTGGCGAGCGTGTTCTTCACGACTTCAGCCGGAATTTCCGGACCCGGGTAGGTCTTGCCCCAGTCGAGAGTTTCGAGCCAGTCACGCACGTACTGCTTGTCGAAGCTTTCCTGGTTCTTGCCGACCTGGTACTTGTCTGCCGGCCAATAACGGCTGGAGTCCGGAGTCAAGACTTCATCGATCAAAACGGTCTTGCCGTCGATTTCGCCAAATTCGAACTTGGTATCGGCGAGAATGATGCCCTTGGAAGCCGCGTAATCGCGAGCCTTCGTGTAGACGTCGAGGGACAGATCGCGAAGATCGGTAGCCACCTTTTCGCCGACGATGTCGAAGGTCTGTTCAAAGGAAATGTTTTCGTCGTGGCCCACGTCCGGCTTGGTGCTCGGCGTGTAGAGCGGCTTTTCGAGCTTCTGGCAGAGCTGCAGGCCTTCGGGGAGAACGTGCCCACAAATTTTACCGGTCTTCTGGTAGTCCTTCCAGCCGGAACCCACGATGTAGCCTCGCACGATGCATTCTACACTGTGACGCTTGGCTTTCTTCACGATCATCGAACGGCCGCGGAGGTAATCCTTGTACTTCTGGAGCACTGCCGGATATTCGTCCACGTTCGCCGTAATCAGGTGGTTCGGCATGCCGAGATGTTCGAACCAGAAGAGCGAAAGCTGGTTAAGAATTTTACCCTTGCCCGTAATCGGAGTGGGGAGCACCACGTCGAATGCGGAAAGGCGGTCGCTTGCGACCATCAGGAAGCTGTCGCCCAGGTCGTACATGTCACGTACTTTACCTTGGTGGAACAGTGGGACATCAGTAATCGGAGTATCGAATTTTAAGCTCATAGTGCTAAAAATTTAGTTAAATTCCGGGCATGAAAAAGATTGGAATTTGCGGTAAAATCGGTTCTGGTAAAAGTGCTGTCGGAGTTCTGCTCGCCGAAAAGGGTGCCTTTGTACTGGATTTAGACGTGGAAATGCACAGGCTTTACACGGAATCCGAGGAACTGCGCACGAAAATTTCCGAACGTTTCGGGGCGGTTTGCGTCCAAAACGGCACCGTGGACCGGGCCGCTCTCGCTTCCCAGGTCTTCAAAGACCCGAGATCCCTCAAGGATTTGGAAAAAATCGTCTATCCAATGCTCCAAAAGCATGCAGAAAACAAGCTCAAACGGATTGAAAATTCTGAAAATCCGCCGAAAATCGCCGCCGTGGAAGGGGCTTTACTCTTCAAATGGCCTGAATTTTCCAAAAATTTGGCAGAAATTTGGGTGGTCCAGGCTCCGGACGACATTCGCCTCGAAAGGCTCCAAAAGCGCGGGCTTTTGAAGGATGATGCCCTCCGCCGCATGCAAATTCAGGCTCTGGACCCGCTTCCGCCGAATGACCACTATGAATATATAGATAACTGGGGAAGTCTCGCGGAATTGCAGGCTCTTGTTCTCCAAAAAGCTCAAATTTGAAACATTCCGCCTCGTGGCGGAATTTTTTTTGTAAAAAACATGTGGAGCAAGTAAAAAATCTGTAAAGAATCCCTCTGAAGGAGTTATTTGAAATTCTAAATTTGGGGCAACCACAATGGACGACCAAATAACACATCAGATGCGTTTGGCATCTCCAATAAGGATGAACCAACAATGTTGTTCTCGCAAATTGCTCAGTGCGTCATCTTCCTCATCGGTGGCGCGGGTATTTTCCTCCTCGGTTTACGATTCCTTTCGATGGGCCTACAAACGATCGCTGGGCCGACTCTCCAAAAACTCATTAGTAAGGTAACGAACCACTGCGTTCTAGGTATTCTTGTCGGCATGGGCGTGACCTGTCTTGTACAGTCGAGCGCCGTTACAATGGCGATGGTCATCGGGTTTGTGAACGCCGGGATCATGCAGCTGTCCCAGACTCTCGGCGTGATCATGGGTGCAAATATCGGTACGACGATTACGGGCTGGGTCTTGGTTCTTCATATGGACCAGTACGGGATGCCTCTCGCCGGTGCCTGTGCCCTGGTTTACTGCTTTGCTAAAAAAGAACGTATCAAGTATTCGGCCCTCGCCCTTTTGGGTGTGGGTCTTGTTTTTGTCGGTCTTGCGGCGATGAAGGTTTCGCTTGCCCCGGTTTCGAATAACCAGGACTTTTTGAACGCTCTTGCGGTCTTCAATGCGAATAATATTCTGAGCATTTGCGCGTGCATCTTGGTGGGCTTCCTCATGGCGACGATCATGCAGTCGAGTTCCGCTTCTCTCGGTGTGACGATTGTGCTTGCTTCCCAGGGCTTGATCGGCTTCAATACGGCTGCGGCTCTCGTGCTCGGCCAGAACATCGGTTGTACGATTTCCGCTTTGATGATTGCGGCGAATACTTCCCGCCACGCTCGCCGTGCGGCTTTCTTCCATTTGTTCTTCAACATCTTCGGTGTGGTTTGGGTGACGCTCCTCTTTGAACCGACGATTGCCGGGATGCGCTGGTTCTTGCACACGGCTTTTGGCATGGCGAACCCGGACGACCCAAAGAACGTGACTCTTGCGATTGCGCTTTACCACACGACTTTCAATATTGTGAACACCCTCGTCGTGCTGCCGTTTACGGGCAAGATCCCGGCGCTCCTGGACAAGTTCTTCCCGAACAAGGTGGTGCCGAAGCACGCTGTGGTGACAAAGCTCGACCCGGCTCTCATCAAGTCTCCGTTTGCAGCGATTACGCAGTCTGCCCGTGAAATGAACATGATGAACGACACGGTTCGCGACATGCTCAAGGATCTGCGCCTTGTTTTGGAAGGCAAGGCAGACAAGAAAATTGTGGAACGCATCTTTGAAGCTGAAGAGAAACTCGACATGGCTCAGACCGAAGTCATCAGCTTCCTCACGGGCCTCCTTTCGACGAGCGTTTCCAAGAGCATTGCAAACGATGCGGAACGCCAGCTCCGCATGAGCGACGATCTCGAAACCGCATCCGACTACGTGACCCAGGCGTTAAAGCTTTGCCTGCGCCTGCGCGACCATAACGTTGCCTTCGACAAGTTGCACCAGGAAAGCCTGATTTCGTTGCACGATGCCGTGTCGGAACTCGCCGACGACGTCGCTGTCGTCTTGAATGATTCCCATGACGTTCATACGCTCGCCGCGATCCGTCGCCAGGGACATGAAATTACGGAACAGGTTCGTGACAGCCGTGCAAAGCACTGGGGTCATGTCGCCGAAGTCAGCGAAGATCCTCTGCTCACGACCACCTTCACCGACTTGCTCGGCACATACCGCAAGATCAAGGAACACTTGGTCACGGCAACGCATGCTCTCGGCTCCGAAATCATCGACGACGGTTCCCGCTAAAAAGTCTATAAAGACCAGTGGTATTCGAGACCGAGCTGAATAAAGCAGTCTATAGTGGAGCCACCGATGACCGTAGGCTCGGCAACCGCGTCTACGGAAGGCTCCCTGTCGAGAATGCGACCGCGGCCAGCGAGACCCGCCCGCAAATCGATGCCGTAATGGTCTAAGAGAATCGTCCGCATGCCGACAGCTAGGACAGCACCTTTGTAAAAGTCCTTGAATTCGATACGCGCTTTGTACGCTCCCGATGCTTTGTAACCGCTCTTGGTGTCGATCGATTCCGAAAGGAAGCTGTAAATAAATCCTAGGGAACCGTGCGGTACAAGCGTCACGTTCTTATGTATCGGGAAACGGTAAGAAAGCATCAGGCTTAGACCGACTTCAAAACGGTAGAACTTCCAGTCATCGAGTTCGTTGTAAACCGTATCCTTCTCATCGATCTTCGCATCGTGTTCCGAAAAACGCAAAAAGATTTCCGAACCGATAAAATCGAACCACGTGCCGCCCGCATAAACGTTCAAAAGCGGGGAAGAGTCTTCGATAAAATTCCACAGCGAAAGGGAATCCCGCGTATTGCGGTAATTCTTGATTTTGCTGTTCAGCTTGCGTCTGTACCAGCTGTCGGGCGTGAACGGCACCTGTGCCTGCGTGTAACCGCCTGCGACGCCAAAAAAGCCTCTAAAAGTCGGAATCTTGGAATAGTATTCGTTGGGTTCTACCGCTTTCTTTGCCCGTTCTTCTTTTGTTAAACGGCGATTCGTGCTGCCGCCAAAGAACATTTCGGCAATCGCATCGCCTAATGCAACCTTGTCGCTGTTGAACGGTAAGGAACCGGCAGCCTTCGGGGAATAGCTTGTTTCGTCAAAGAGGGCGACCGTGAGCGTGTTTCCGTTCTTTGTCATGTACAGAATGTACTTGTCTTCGATGGCGGAAAGGCGGGACTGCATTTTCGCTTCACGGGCTTTTAAAAGTTCTGTCGGGATTCCCGGAAGCAGATTGTTCTTAAGCCAGACAGCGTAAAGGATGGCGCTTGAATCGCGTTCCAGTTCTCCAGCGATGCGTACGGACGGGCTTCCGATTCCACTGTTGTTGCGCTTTAACGAAAGGGAAAATTCACGTGGGTCGATCGGCGCTGCGGAATCCGGCGTCCACACTAAAATTTCGGGATCCTGCCACAGGGTAAACGGTTCGCGGAAGTAAACGTCTTCGGCAAAAACGGCGCCTGCAAAACAGCATGCCGCTGCAAAAAACTGGAACAAGCGCTTCATCGGATACCTCCGTCGATGCCTGCCACAAGGCTATCTGCCGCAAAAATCGAAACCTTGGAAACGTCACCCGGTTGAATGCCGTGCGGAATCGCAAGCGGAACTTCGGCGACGGCGGAATACAGCGCACGCTGTTTCACGTTGTCCCAGAGCGTATAAGAAAGAATGATCGTCAACGCCTCGGAAGTGCGCTTTGTTTCTTCTTCGTTGTTGATAAGCGTATAATCAAAGAAGTAGTCTTTTTTCAGATCGAGCCCGAGCGTACATTCGTGAATCAAAATCAAATGCTTGGGCGTTTTGCCTTCTGGACTTTGGAGCGAAACGCCTTGGGCCGGAAAGCGGCCTTTGATGTAAATTTTTTCGTCGAGCTTTTGGGTCTCTTCGGGGAGCTTTGCATAAGCGGAATCGGGCCAAATATAAAGGCTCGGGTAGCGGGTGCTTTGCAGCTCTTTTATAAAGGCTTCTTCAAGTTGCTTTCCGAGCAACAGGTATACGGAATCGCGCGGAATTTGCAAGTGCTTTGCAAACCATTTGTCCCGAGTAATGACGACAGCGTGATGGAGTCCGAGTACGGCGATTTCTTCTTGCGCACTCGGAGATTCCCTGTAATAGGGATGAGACGCGCTCCACTGCTTGCTCGCGCACGACGCTAAAATAAGCGATAACAGAAGGAGCGCCCCCTTCATTTACACACCCCATTCTTTGCGATAAGCGCGAACGCGTTCGAGAATATCTTCCGGTGCACCGATTTTTTTGCGATTGTCTTCGCTTTCGAGGAACGAGATGATGTCGTCGATGTTGATGATGGAATGGGCTTCGATGCCGTAGGTTTCCTGAACGGTTTCAAGAGCGGACTTTCCATTTTCAAGGCGTTCGCGACGGTCGACGGAAATGAGGAGACCTTTGATCTTCGCATTCGGGAAGTTCTTCATGGTCTGCATCGTTTCGTTCACGGAAGTACCGGCGGTAATCACGTCTTCGATGATCACGACGTCCTTGGCTCCCTTGTAAGTGTCGCCGACGAGGTTTCCGCCTTCGCCGTGGTCCTTTGCTTCCTTACGGTTGTAGGTGAAGCTCAAGTCCAGGTTGTGCTTTTCGGCGAGTGCGATCGCGGTCGCTGCGCAAAGAGGAATGCCCTTGTAAGCCGGACCAAAAAGGTTTGTCGCCTTGCCGCTAAAATGTTCAACAAAAGCCTGAGCGTAAAATTCCGAAAGGCGGGCGAGAGCTTTGCCCGTGCGGAACTCACCCGTGTTGATGAAGTACGGCGTATGACGGCCGCTCTTGGTCACAAACGCGCCAAACTTGAGGGCGCCGGTTTCTACGAGAAAGTGGACGAATTCATCCTTCTTGATCATATTAGTTCGAGCCTCCGATGAGCAAAGCGAAAATGCCGCTCAGGACCTGGTAGCTGGTAAACACAGAAAGCGATACCAGAATGATAGAGATAAGAGCGCAAAGACCGATGTACCAGAAGAAAGACTTCTTGAAACCCTTGATCTTGAGCTTAAAGATGAGCCAGACGATTACGGAAAGAATCGCTGCAAAAATCCAGGCGACCGGAGCGGTAATCGCCGCGAGGCAGCTCACGAGGTAAACGAGTGCGACGCCCGGAATAAAGAAGAACACAATCGAAAGCACGGTCAAAAGGGCGAATCCTACATAGTGAGAAAGATCGCGTTCCTTTTGGATGATGACCTGCGGTTCCTGCGGCTTCGTTTCTTCCTTCGGCTGTTCTGCTGAAGGTTCTGGCTTCGGAGCTTCTGCGGTCAAAACTTCCGGCTGGACTTCTTTGGAAGCGTCCGGAGCGGGGGTTGTCGAAATGATTTCGGCTTCCTGGATTTTGTGTTCTTCTGCCATGGGAATTCTTCCTTACAAAATGAAAGTACGGCCTTCGTACACGAAGACGCGGTGTTCGAGCCAGAGCTTCACAGCGGTTGAAAGGGTACGCTTTTCGATATCCTTGCCGAGTTCCACAAGTTCATCGATCGAAGCGGTTTCCGGAACGCGTTGCACGTCCTGGCAAATGATCGGACCCTGGTCCAGATCTTCCGTTGCGAAGTGCGCCGTTGCACCGATAATCTTCACACCCTTGCGCCATGCTTGGTGATAAGGCTTTGCGCCCTTAAAGGCGGGGAGGAAGCCGTGGTGAATGTTCACGACCTTGTACTTGAATTCTTCGGTGAATTCCGCCGAAAGAATCTGCATGTAGCGGGCGAGAACGATTCCATCGGAATTCGTTTCTTTGATGATTTCACGGAAACGATTTTCAGAAATCGATTTTTCCTGATTGCTCGGTACATAGTAGAACGGAACGCCGAATGTGCCGCCGACCGGGCCTAGTTCCGTGTGATTGCTCACGATGCAGCTGAATTCGCAAGGAAGATCTCCGTCGCGGTGCTTCAGCAAAAGATCATAAAGGCAGTGGTCTGTTTTGGAAACGAAAATCGCAAGGCGTTTCACCTTGGAAGTATCGTGCAGTTGCCAGGTCAGCGAAAGGTGCGGACCGATGGATTCAAAATGGTTCTGAATTTCTTCAGCAGCGGACGGTTCGCATTCAAAAACAGCGCGGAGAAAGAACGTTTCGATATCCTTCGCGGTATGCTGCGTCAAATCGATGATGTTTGCACCGGCATTCGCAAGAACCTGCGTTGTGCCGGCAATGAGACCCTTTTGGTCTGGGCAATGAATTTGCAAAATGTAACGGGTAGTAGCCATGCCCTCAATATAGCATTTTGCAGTCGCTTAAACTTTATTTGGCAAGGATACAGCGCAGGCTAGCGCCGAATTCCGGCTGGAATCTTTCGTAGGAAATGTCCGAGGAATTCTTTTTAAAAACGGCGACTTTTCCGTCCGCGGTCCAAAAATAAGCCTTGTCTCCAGCATCCTTAAATTTGCGGGCTTTTTCGGGAACGTCGGATTTTGCAAAATGGGCGCCGCTAGCGCGCACTCCAAAGCTGAATTCATCGGTTCCGTCGCCACCGTTGTTCCAGCCGAAGGTCGCCTTGAGCTTTTTTGCCGGATTTTGTCCGACAGTCTTGGCAAGAACTTCAAAATCGGCGATTTTCGGCATACGGAAACTAGTCGGGCAGGCGTTCTTGGCGCTTTCCCAGTCGTAAAGCCTTCCCCAAACATTGCACTGCATGCAAAGAGAACCTTTGACCGGGGCGAACTGGATGTTTTCTGCTGTCCAGATCGCGTCTCCGATACGAACCCATTCGTACTTCTTGCCGTCGCGCGGGTCCGTGTAAGACCCTTGAACTTCCGGGTCGCCTTCCATGTCGAATGTCTCGGGGAAGGCTGCAATCGTTCCCATTTCGTACAAAGTAATCGACTGGACGTTGCCGTTTTCGTAATAGCGTTTCACGGTCCCGTTTACAGCGCCGTTCGTGTAGCTGAGTTCCGCCTTGAGCTTTCCGGATTCGTAATATTCCTTTGATTCGCCCTGTTCTTTTCCCTTTTCAAAATTTCGGGTGCGCTTCACTTTGCCGTTCTCGTAGAATTCCGTTTCAACGCCTTGTTTTGCGTTTTCGACGTACTGGACGCGAGAACGCACCTTCCCGTTCGGGTATTTTTCTTCGCGAATGTCATCGCAGGCGGTCAAAGAAAATACGGTAAAAGCCATAGCCAAAAGCGTTGCAATTTTAGGCATGTCCGTCCTCCCCAAGAGGTTCCATATGAACGTTAATCTGAGTCTGTTTGCCGTATTTTTCGCGTAGCTGCTTTTCGATGTCGGTGGCGACGTCGTGCGCTTCTACAAGGGAAATGTCTCGGTCGAGTTTAATGTGAACGTCGATCGCGTAGGCGTTCCCGATTTTACGGGTTTGCAGATGATGGTAAAAACGCACCTTGTCTGTGTTGCGGATCAGTGTGGAAATTTCATTTTCGATGTCTTCGGGAAGCGAGGCTTCGAGCAGTTCCTGTACGGTCGGAAATCCGATCTGGTATGCCACGCGTCCAATGAAAAGGCTCACAAGAATCGCCGCAATCGGGTCGAGAACCGTGTACTTGCCGCCGAGCAAAAAGGCTCCACCAATGCCGATCAAGGTTCCGATACTCGAAAGGGCGTCGGAACGGTGATGCCAAGCGTTCGCAATCAAAACGGGACTGTCGATCTTCTTTCCCATTTTTGCCGTGTACTGGTAAAGCGCTTCCTTTGTCACGATGCAGACGACTGCCGCAATCATGGCGATCCCCGAAGGCGATTCCAGCGCGTTTCCTTGCATAAAAGAGAAAATCTGTTTTGCCGCATTCACACAAATGCCCACCGCGACAGCGAACAGGGCAATGCTAATCAGCAACGAAGCCATCGTTTCAAATTTACCGTGGCCATAGGGATGGTTCTTGTCGCGGTCTTCGCCGGAAATTCGCACAAAGATGATGACGATAAAATCCGTCACAAAATCCGAAAGAGAATGAATGCCGTCCGCAAGCATGGCTGCGGAATTTCCAAAAATTCCGGCGAGAATCTTCCCGATTGTCAAAAGAAGGTTCACAAAGAAGCCGTGCCAAGTGATCCGTTGCGCAATTTTAACTCGTTCCATTTCCATCGTATTGAGTAATTTAATAATTTAAAATCATATGAAAAATACAATCCTTGCTGCTCTCGTTTTGTCGGTATCGCTTTTTGCCGCTGGCCTTGAAGAAGTCGGGCGTCTGACTCGAGCGAATGGGCTTTCGGGCTCGGAAATTTCCACTTATATAGCGTCGCAAAAAATGCTCGTTACGACATCGGGCGATCATGAGGTATTTCTGATTTCCCTCGAAAATCCGGAAAAGCCCCAAATCTTGGAATCGCTGAATTTTAAAGGCGAAGTTCCTTGTGTTTCGACGCATCGGGATTTCCTCGCTATTGCAGAAATGAACAATCCGAAAACTTCGCCGGGAACGCTTCACCTGTACAAGGTTCAGAACCGTAAATTGAATAAATTAAAGAGTTTTACCGTGGGCGCTCATCCCGATATGGTCGCTTTTGCGCCCGATGGCAAAACACTTCTCGTCGCAAATGAAGGCGAGCCCGATGACGAAGCGGAGGTCGATCCCGAAGGCTCGATCAGCCTCATCGATATTTCGAACGGATTCGAAACGGCGCGTGTCAGCGAATTGGATTTTGCCGCTTTCGATAGCCTTTCTCTCGCGAATGCCGGCGTTCGTTTGGTGGGTCCTGGACGCTATCTGCAAAACATAGAACCGGAATACATTTCGTATTCTCCCGACAGTAAGTTCGCCTTTGCAACGCTCCAAGAAAACAATGCTGTCGCAAAAATCGATGTGAAAAAAGCGAAAATCACGGACGTCTGGGGACTCGGCACAGTCGATCACGCCCAGAAGGGGAACGAATTCGACTACCGCAAAAACAAAACGATCGAACTTGAAAACGCTCCGATCCGCGGCTACCTGCAACCGGACGGTATCAAAGCCTTTGAAGCCGCTGGAAAGCTTTACTTTATAACCGCGGACGAAGGCGCAAAGCGCGACGACGATCCAGCGACAAGCGACGTCACAACCGCCCAATCCTTAAAGGCGCAAGGTCGCTTAAATGAAAGCGTCTTTACCGCCGAACAGGTTCAAAAGATGGGAAAGCTCCCGATCGACGCGCTGAACCCCTGTGACGGAAACGAACCTTGCCGCTACCTGAATACCTTTGGGGGCAGAAGCGTGAGCATTTTTGACGCTCAAACGGGCACGCGCATCTGGAACAGCGGAAACGCCCTGGAAAAGTTTCTCGCAGAACATCATCCGGGACTCTTCAACTGGAATTCCAAAAAAGGCAAAATCAAACCGGATTCGCGCAGTGACGATTTGGGCCCGGAACCGGAAAATGTGACCGTTGGAAAGACAAAATCGGGCTTGTACGCCTTTGTCGCCGTGGAACGCTCGAGCGGAATCGCTGTTTTTGACCTCAAAAACCCTAAAAAGCCGCAAATTTTGGATTATTTCGCAAGTTCTACCGATCGTGGACCGGAAGGAGTACTCTTTATTCCTGCCGAAAATAGCCCCGAAAAAGGCGTTCCATTCCTCGTTGTGGGTTACGAATATAGTACAACGCTATCCATCTACCGCGTAAATTATTAAATTTGCGTTTATCATGAGATTTTTCAAACTTTCCTTTCACATCGAAGGCTCTTCCAAGTCGCATGCTTTGCGCCTTCCGGAGTTCTCTAAACGTGTGCTTAGAGTGGGAAAGGGTCTAGTGTTCGCAGGAATCGCCCTCTTGGTGTTGCAGGGCGGTGTTCTCTTCACTTATGATTTTCTCAAGGATCGTGCCATCGGTAGCCGAATCTCTTTGTCCAAGAAGCTCGACAAGGAGCAGGCGCGTTTGGATTCGTTGAATATCGAAATGGAATCCCGTTTTGAAAATGAGGATCTCCTCCATTACAAGTTCGGTCTGAACCCGACGGATCGTTCTACGCGAGAAATGTCGATCGGCGGACCGGAAGCCCCGGAAGTCCGCCTGAGCAGGTCTGCGTATCCGATTCTCGACCAGGCTTTGACCTTGCGTGCCAAGGCGGAACAGTTCCGTTCCAAGGCTTACGAAAACGAAAGAAGCTTTACGGAAGTCGCTGGATTTGTCGGACAGCAATATGCGCATTGGCAGCATATTCCTTCGATTTCCCCGACGACTGGCCGTTATGCTTCGACATTTGGCGCTCGCGTTCACCCGATTACCGGTGTTTCGCGCATGCACAACGGCATAGACATTGCGAACAGCCGTTGGACTCCGATTTACGCATCTGCAGATGGCGTGGTCACCGTTTCGCGTTACAGCGAATCCTTTGGCAACTATGTCGCTCTCGATCATGGAAACGGCTATGTGACGAAGTACGCTCACATGCAGTTGAACTCCGTGAAGCAGGGACAGTTCGTGAAGCGCTATCAGCTGCTCGGTTATATGGGTAACACCGGTCTTTCTGCCGGACCTCATTTGCATTATGAAGTCTGGTATAATTCGAAGGCCGTCAACCCGCTTCGCTATATCCTCCCTGGAGAATACGCGATTCAATAGACGTAACCGCGTTTAACCTTATTCATGAACTTGCTCACCTGGCTTGGCGCAGCCGCCTTGGGAGCGTGTCCGTATTTAGCGGAAATCCTTCCCGATCCTGAGGACGTGGATGATTCCCGTGGTGAATTCGTCGAAATTCGACTGCCGCAAACGCCGTGGCACGATACGCTCTCCGTTTATTTTGAACAGAAACTGATTTGGAAGGGAACCGTTTTAGAGCCTGCGAAACGCTTGCTCCTGATTCGCGACACGAGCCTTTGTCCGACATCAAAAAAACTTGCCTGTGAAGCGCTTTTGGGGAAAGGCTTTCCCAATTCCCGCTCCTCGGAATATTCTCTGTGGAGTGGCGCCTGTAACGATTCTGCGGCGCTTCCTAAACCCAAACCCGGAAAATCTTTTGTGCGAACGGACAGCTCTTTCGACTCTTGGACCTTTGCCGAAGCGAGCCCCGGACTTCCGAACGCTTACCTCGAAGAAGATGTTCAGGACTGTCGCATTGAAATCGACACGGTCTTTTTTTCTGCATCGGGCTGGAAAGGCTTTTGGACGCTCACCGGTTGTGATTCGGCGTGGGTCAAGGCTCTGTTTCGTAGCACGGCATCTCTCACGGAAAACGCTTGGCAGGGTGATTTCACACGGGGCAGTCGCAAAGAATTCTCCACGCACATCTCTTCGGACGCTTTGCAAATACAGGTTTTTCTTCCGCCTGATGACATCCCTGCAAATGACTCCTTGGACACGTTGATTGCAAAACCCGGAGCATTCCCGATCCGCATCACAGAAGTGCACCCTTGCCCAGAAGAAGGTTCTCCGGAGTGGATAGAAATTTACAACGCCGGCGCCCGTGAACTTTCCCTTTCTTTAATGAACCTGTGCAGCGAAAAAACTTTTTTGACGGGTGCCGTTTTGCAAAAGCACGAAAGCGCGGTCCTTGTGAAAGACACCGCTCTCATGCGCACCTTTGTCGGAAACGACGACGTCAAAATTTTACCGGTGAATTTCGGATATTTAAAAAATGCAGCGGACACGCTTTTTCTTTGCCAAGGATCTTCGCCTGTAGATTCCGTCATCTGGGGAAGGAACGCGCGCATTTCGCCGCACTGCCCACAGGGATTTTCGGCCGCGACCGGCCGCCCCGAAAACAGCCCGGGATTTCAAACTCCAGGAAGCCTTGCCGCGTCCGCCGAAAAATCAAAAGCGCCGCCTTTTTCTGTAGAATGGAATGCGCGCCTGTTCTCCAAACGGAATCCGTCTAAACCGCTCATGCTTCGCGTGCGCTCGGAATCCGCAGTATCGGAAGTCCTTGTGGAACTCATTTCGGGCAAGGGCGATTTGCTGTGGAGCACAAAGCTTTCTGTAGATCCTTCGGGAAACTCTTGGTCAGAAATTCCGCTGCATCAAAAAGGATTTTTGGGGGTGAACTTTTTGCGCATATCCCAAGGCGCCTTTGAAAAGCGCATCGGGCTTGTGCTTCGACCGTGAGGAATGATGCAAAAAATCTTTTTATGCTTTTTGCTCGGGTTGGGAATGCTTTATGCAGAAGTCCGCGTTCCCAAGCCTTGGAATCCGGGATTCTTTGACGGCGGAAAAAATCCTGCGGAACGCGCGGATGTCTTTCGCCTGGGACTTCTTTGGACAGAACCGATGGAAGGCGTGGATTATCAGGTTCTGGGCTTTGCTGCGGAATGGGGAAATGCGCGTTACTATTCGGGAATCTCTTTTGAAAGCGTCTTTTTGGATTCGCTTTACCGCAGTGAAAACTTCGGGCTCGACCTTTCTTTTTCCACTTTGCACTGGATTTGGGGAGCGGGGGGCTCTGCCGCGGTGCAGATCGTTCCCGGAGAAGCTTCCTGGTGGGAGTGGAATGTTCGGGTGGGATGCGCTTTTCGCGTGCAAAAGTTTGGCGGGGGCGTTTGGGGGACGTATCCAGGGTACGGATTTGAAAAATCTTTGACCGCTCATGCCTTTTGGATGCCTGGGGAAAGTTTCCAAAGTGGAATATTATTTTTGATGCGGCAAAAGAGAGAACCGCTCTGGATCTTTCAAGAACGCTTTGGATTGGGGCTGCTCGCTTTGGAAGGAAGTCTGGCTTTCCCAGGGCCCAAAGTGGGCATAGGGCTTCATTTCCAGTTGAAAAATTGGGGCGCGGGCGTCGGCATTCACCGTGATTCGGACTATATGAATTCCAAAATGGTGGAAATCGATTTTCAAAGCCACAAAAAAGAAAGTAAATTTAGAGAAAACAGTCAGTAATTTCTCTGAATTAACGTCAAATAATGTAAATTGAGGACATGCTGATGGAGGTTGTTGTATTTACGATTGCGATGACGATCGCAACGATCGTGTTATTTGTGCAAAATGCCCGATTGAAAGATCGAGTGGCATTGATTAAGCTCATAGATCTGAATACAAAAAGCCTTCTTGCCATTATTGATATGAAGTCTTTGAAAGTGCTTTCCGCTTCGAATGCCTTGCTGAATGTGCTGGGCATTCCGCGTGACGAAGTGGCCAAGCATGATATTCGCGAAACGATCCATCCGGACGATATGAAGCTTTTGCATACTTCGTTGTCGGCAGTCCGTGAAAAGGAAAAAAAAGGCTACCCGATTGAAAACGCTTTTGACAGCTTGCGCGTTCGTTTGCGCGACGTGAATTATGGTTGGCAGTGGTATGAAGTTTACGGCTTCTTTACCAAATACAATTCTCACCGTTTGCTGTGCTGCTCTTATTTTCCGGTGAATGAACAGATGCGCTTGTCGGCGGATCTGGTGGAAACCCGCCATAAAATGGAAATCCTTTTGAACAACTCGTTCAACATTGTTTGGGAAATGAATTGCTTGACCCGTCAGCTGGTTTTGATTTCTCCCATTACGCGTGAACGTTTTGGAGTGGATGATCGAGACGCAGGTCTGATCCTTTCGAATGAAGAAGTTTTCCCTGAAGAAGATATCCGCTATTTCCGAGAAATGCTGAATCATCGCATTGCCGCTTTGGCGGATAGCGATCGGATGAATGATGAACCTCAGGTTCACAAGGTCCATGTGAAGAATCGCGACGGCTCCATTGTGGAAATGCTGACGCGTAGTACACTTAAAAAAGATGATGTTGGACAGTATACTTTATACGGTGTCAGCCAACGGATTCAAAATAATGAATTTCATTAATCAAGCTTTTGAAGAGGCTCTGCTCGCAATCGGAGTTTCTTACCCCAATCCTGCAGTCGGAGCGATTGTCGTCAAAGATGGCCGAATTGTCGGGAAAGGTCATACCCAGGTCGTCCACGGTCCCCATGCCGAAGTGATGGCTCTCCGTGATGCGGGTGAAGCCGCTAAAGGTGCAACTCTTTACGTGACTCTAGAACCGTGCTGCCACTACGGTAGAACGCCTCCGTGCACCAGTGCAATTATCGCTGCAGGAATCGAAAGGGTCTATTTCGCCCATCGAGACCCGAATCCCTTGGTCTTTGGGAAAAGTGAAAAAATTCTTGCTGAAGCAGGAATCGTTTCGACATATGTGGAACCATCTCCGGAATTTTCCCGCTACTTTGAAGCGTACGATTATTTTGTGAAAACCAAGAGTCCCTTTGTAGAATGCAAAATGGCGGAATCCGCAGACGGTTTCATTGCACGGGAAGACCGTAGCCCGGTCCGCATTACCGCAGATATGGCGAACGCCTGGACCGCCAAATGGCGCAGAATGGCTGAATTCATTCTCGTCGGCGGTGGAACAGCTTTAGCGGACAATCCGCATTTGACGGTGCGTGGTGTCTCCGGAAACAGCCCGTGCCGCGCCGTCTTCTGCGGGTCTCAGGTTTTACCGTCGACGCTTTCCCTCTTTGACGATCCGCAAAAAAAGACGCTCGTCTTTAGCCGGAATCCGCAGCCGAATTTGGAAGGAATTGCCGAAGTGCATCTGTTACCGTCCCAAGATTTTACCGAAAACTGGAAGTGCGTCCTCGACACCTTCGCAAGTCTTGGCGTTCACCGCTTGGCAGTCGAAACCGGGGCGACGCTTGCCCAGGGCATTTTAAGCTCTGGACTTTGGAATCGTTTTTATATTTTGCGCTCCGCAAAAACGCTCGGCACAGGTCTTCCCTGGAAAACGGGAAAAGAACCGAAATTTCAAAAGAACGAAAACCTTGGCGAAGATACACTTTGGACTGCTTTGAATCCGATTCCGTAAAGTTTGACTCAGTACATTACAATAAACGGCTGAAGCTTGCTGCGCGCTCCCGCTCTAAAGTAATAGAGGCCCGGGGCTAAACGGTTTTTGACTTCATCTGCGTCCAAACAGAAAGTCGATGCCGTGTACTGATAACGCTTTACCAATTTTCCCAAGCGAGTGCGAATCTCGATAAATTTTTTCGAATCGGGAAGTCCTGCAAAGCAGAGCGGGGATTCTCCTCTCCACGGATTCGGGAAACTGCGCATCGGCAAGGAATCTTGCGCGGGTACAGTCGAAGAGGAATTCCTTAGGTGGGAAAGGATCAGCACGGCATTTTCTGCAGAACTGATGTCGGCGGCAAGGCTTGTAAAGGAAACGGTATCCAGGGAAACGAAAAGCGCCTTTTGCTTTTTGCCGTAAAAGGCGACGCTCGCCTTGCCTTGGAAATTCGAAAGGTCGGGCAGCGAATCGAGTTTGAGACGGTAATAGGCAAAGGCGGGGAATTCGAGTTCCACGGATTTTGTCGTCGCCGCAAGCATTTGCGGGGAAGTATTCCATTCTGCGGCGTCGCCTGTAATGAAGTCTGCGGTATCGATGAATGAGGCACGATCTCCTGAAAAGAACAGGCGAGAAATAAAATCTTGAAAGGCGGAATCCGGATCGAGCTTGCGGCTGTTCAATTCTTCGGCAAAGATGTCCTCTAAGGAGCGGTCGGAATTTTTGCTAAAACGTTCCCAGATTTTTTTGTCGAAGTCTCTGCCGAATTCCTTGTCGTTGTAAAGTCCCCAAAGGGCAATCGAGTACGCTTCGATATCGGAAAAACTTTTTTTGTTCGCCGAAAAAAGCGTGGGCAGGTAATTCCAATAATCGTTGATGTCCGGAACGGTGATTTCTTCAAAGGCTGTCGCCGAAGCTTCGAACCAGTATGAGTCAAAGACTTCCGTATAGGCAAACTGGAGCGTGTGATAGAATTCGTGAAAAACGGTCACGCGGATTCCGTCGCCGAATTCCATAGGGTACAGTTTTTCGTTGAAGGAATTGCTCTGTGGAACGTCGGCTTCGGGGTAAGTGCAGCTCGCGTCGAATTCGCTTTGAAGAATCGCACTTGAAGAAGTCTGGTAGTAAAAATCGTTGTCGATAAAAATCTGGGTTGCTTGAGCGTTTTCGCCCGGCGCAAAAACAAATCCCATGCAGCCTTCGCAATAACCTTGGAACAAAGATTCATTATTGCGCACCAGGGAAAGATCCAAAACTTCCACTGGGAAAAGCTCTACGTGTGAAGCCTTTTGGTAATGCCAAGTTGTGTCGGCGGCAATCGGCTTTAAGTAGCGGAGTTTTGAAACGTAAAATTCCCAGGCTTTTTCAAGGTCTACGGCGAGCGTATCGATAAAGGCTTCTTTCGTCGCATGGGGACCTTCGAGCACGTAGTAAATGCGAAAGTGTGTAGTCGTTTTTTCTTGGACCGCTGTGGTGTCGTAATAGGAGCTTGCGTCACAGTTGGTGATTGGCTTGTACGAGCTGCGTGCAGAAGCGTTTTCTGCAACGGGGCGCTGTTGCTGCCAAATCAGAGGGGTTCCGCAACGGCCAGCGTAAGCAGGCGAAGCGAAATTCGCTAACAAGCAGAACGTGGCGCAAAAGAGGATGTGGCTAAACAGCGGAAACGCTTTCACGGGACGCCTTGCTTGACTATTGCCTGCATTGCTGCTTTTGGGCGCGGTGCAAAATGTCGCGCGCCAAGGCTTCGATTTGGGGATCTTCTTCTACGACGGCTTGCATTTGCGGCTTCATACGCGCGTCAATGCAAAGAGGCGCTTCACACGTCCAATGCTTGTTTTCAAAATGGGAATTCGCACCGTAGATGTCGCGCGCAGGATCGCTGCGGGTAAAGGTGACCCAAAGCCAGTTGTCCATATTCTTGGCCGCAAACGAAGCGTCTTCGGTCACGGTCACGAACGGGAACTTTTCACGGGCGTCCCAATTTGAAAGGGCGCAAGCAAGAACTTCTATCTGTGCAGATGGAGAAGCTTCGATGACGAGCGCCCCCGGGAATGCAATCTGCGGATTCAAAAATCCGTCCGGTAAATTTAGGTTCGCCAAATCTTCTGCAGAACGTCCGAGAGAACGGATTGGAGAGCCTGCTACCGCAAAGATTACCTTGGAACCGTGATTCAAGGTACTGCCGGAATAATCAAGAGTATCGATTGTCGTCTCGGTTTGAAAATGTACGTCTTGATTCAAATGCAAACGTTCGAAAATGTGAATAAAGTAATCGACGATGTGTCGGGTGCTTAAACGCGGAGAGTCTTCACGGGCGGCGATAAAGACATACTTGGAAAGCGAAACCTGATTAAAACCGAGAAGCGCGTTCGCTTCTTTCAAAAGTTCCATCGGTTCGCGTTCTTTCTTGTACGGTTGGTAACGTTCCATGCCGATGGCGAGGAGCAAGGAATGCACGCCGGCCGCATCGACGGAATTCATTTCGCAAATGCCCGTCACTGACTGCGGCACGATCGGTTTGACCAGTTCACCAATCAGATCTCCGAAAATCGAATCTTCCTGCGGTGGTCTGCCCACAGTCGTGAACGGATAGATTGCATTCTTTTTGCAAAAGACTTTTTTGACGTTCAGATAGGGAAAGTCATGCTTTGCGGAATAGTATCCGATATGATCGCCGAAGGGACCTTCCGGTTTGAGGTTCAAAGCGAGTTCTCCCAAAATGCAGAAGTCCGCATCGCTTGAAATTTTCCATCCTTCGTAATCGGTATAACGGAAACTGCGCCCGCCGAGAAGCCCGGCAAAGAGGAGTTCCGAAAGGTCCTGAGGCATGGGCATTACCGCCGCAATCGTGTGCGACGGAGGACCGCCGAGCCAGATGCTCACTTTTAAAGGAACGCCCTGTTCGATTGCCGCTTCGTGGTGCCGTGCAATGTTGCGTTCAATCTGGTAATGCAGACCGCATTCCGCATCCTGGACGTAATCGTTTCCCGAAGTCTGGATGCGGTACATGCCGAGGTTCGACTTCAGCATGTTTTGCTCGCCAGGCATCTGTGAAAAGACTTGCGGGAGCGTTAAAAAAGTGCCGCCGTCGTCCCGGTGCAACCGGATCTGCGGAAGCTTGGAAAGTGTGGTTTCTTCGGCAAGGACAGGCGCTCGCAGACTCGGAAGCGGGAGAGCCGAAATTCCGATACTCGGAAGCGACGGCCAAAGGCTCGGGCTCTTGAGAATTTTCATCGGATCGCCGTGGAAAGCGATCGCGGTTTCCGCTTTTTTCAGAGTCTTTCGAAAAAGAAAGCGGGCGCGTTCTTGCGTTCCAAAAATATTGGCTGCAGCGCGGAACGGGGAATTCTCTACGTGTTCAAAAAGGAGAGCTGGCAAGGATTCTCGCGTCGCGATTTCTGCCATTTTCGGCATTACGAGATCCGGGGAAACCTCTTCCCGAATACGCAACAACATCCCGTGCTTTTCTAAATCTAAAAGCGCACTTTCCAAGGAATTGTAAGGCATTGTGCGTTTCCGTTAGCCCGCAGAGAATCCAGAAGAGAAAGCTCTAAAGGTTTCGGTCTGGCGACGAGATTCAAAAGCGTTCTTCGCCTGTAAAAACTTCTGGCGGGCGTCGAATGCGTAGACGACACGAGCCTTTTCCAAAACGCTAGTCATGTCCACCGGTTCGCCGTTGTAGGAGAATGCGTCCGAGCATTCCAAAAGACCGTCGGTCATTTGAATGGAATGTTCTGCATGGAACATGGAGAACGGTCCCTGTTTCAGTTCGACTGTCCAGGAATTGCCGTTGATCGAGGAAACAAAGCCTTTCCAGTTGACAATCTGGAAGCCGGAAACAAGACGGTAAGAAACGGTGGAACCGATTTTCAAATCTTCGTCCAAGCGATACAGCAACGACGGCGTATCGCTCATATCGAAAATCAGCGGGAAAGCGTGAAGATACTGAAAAACTTTGCCTTCCTGAATTTCGAAACCGGATGTTTGAATGATGTTTCCCATTGTACTCTACAAGATAATAAAATCCTCACCTCAGATGCAGAGGTTAGAAAAAAATCGCGAGGAATTTAGAGATCGCATGTAAAGTTCAGGTCGCGGCGGTAAGGGGTGAAGCCCGCTCCGCGGATAAAGTTTTCCGCTTCCGCAATGCCGCGGATACCTTGAGATTCCAGAACATTTTCTTCGAGGACAATGCTGTTGATGTCGTCCGCACCCGAAACGAGTCCCAGTTCTCCGACAGCCTTTCCCATTCCAAGAACAGAAACCTCGATATGGCGAATGTTGTCCAGGTAAAGGCGTGAAAGCCCGAGGAGCTTTAAGTACTCCATCGGAGTCACGTGGCGAATGGGGAAATCGTGGGTTTGCGGCTGGAATGTCCAGGCGACAAAACTTTTGACTCCGCCTGTTTCATCCTGAAGACCGCGGACGAGGTCTAAGTGGGCAATGATATCTTCAGGAGTTTCTTTGGTCCCGATGACGATGTTTGCACTTCCCGGAAGACCGTTCTTCTGGCAAACGGCGAGTGTATTGCGCCATTCGAGGGAGGAAAGTTTTCGTGGACTGAGAATCTTTCGGATTCGGTCCGAAAGAATCTCAGCGCCTGCTCCGGGTACCGAAGAAAGGCCCGCGGCTTTCAAAATGTTCAAAAGTTCGACGAGAGTTAATTTGTGTGCATCTGCGATGCGGACGAGTTCTACGGGCGAAAAACCGCGAACGCTCATGCCGAGTTCTTGGGTGAGCATGCGAAGAATGTCCGTGTAATACTCGATTGGCAGTTCCTCGTTCACGCCGCCTTGCAAAAAGATCTGGTCGGCGCCGAGCTTTTTGGCATCTTCAGCCTTGCTGCGGATCTGTTCCAAGGAAAGCACATACGTGCCGCGTTCCCCCGCTTTGCGGGCAAAGGAACAGAAACTACAGTTTACAGAGCAGACGTTCGTGTAATTGATGATGCGGTAGACCGTATAGCCGACCCGTTTGCCGGGGAGCTTTGCATGGCGAACCGCATTCGCCGCTTGGGCGATTTCCGTCCATTCCGCTTCCTTTAAAAGCAAAAGCGCTTCCTCGGGCGTGAGCCTTTCGAAGGAAAGCGACTTTTGAAGTAAAGGATGCATGGATTGAAATATTCCGATTACATGTTGCGAACAGGGAAGAGTCCGAGCAACACGAGAACGTCTTCGAGAATGATCTGTGTGCATTTCACGAGGAAGAGACGGGACTTTTCTTCTGCACTGCCGAGAACACGGTCGTCGTGGATGAATTTGTGTGCGGCGCCTGCAATATCCAAAGCATACTGGGCGAGTTCACACGGTTCATCGGTTTCGCAAGCCTTGAGAATCTTTTCAGACTTCTTGGCAAGGAGCTTGATCAGTTCATAGGCAGCATCGTCCAAAAGCTGGTCAAAGTTTACATCCTGCAGAGTCACATCGTAGCCGGCCTTGCGCATAATGCTGCAAAGACGCACGTGCGCGTTCTGCACATAAGGACCGGTTGCGCCTTCGAAGCTCAAAGCGCTGTCCCAGTCGAACTTTACGTCCATCAAACGGTGGTTCTTCAAGTCGTTGAAGGTGAGGGCGCTAATGCCTATCTGCTGCGCGATCAGTTCCTTGTTTTCGAGTTCCGGATTCTTCTGGTTGATGAAGTCCAAAATCTTTTGCTGAGCGGCTTCAATCACGTCACGCAGGAGCTTTGCCTTGCCGGTACGGGTCTTGCCCTTTTCCCACTTGCCGTCGATCAGGTTCAGGATCACGCCGAACGGAATATGGACGAGCGTGTCGTGCCAGTTGTAGCCCATTTTCTTGAGCACAAGCTTCACCTGTTTAAAGTGCAAAGCCTGTCCCAAGTCCACCACGTAGAGACTCTTGTCGAAGTTGTATTCCTTTTTGCGGTAGATCGCGGCGGCGAGGTCACGCGTTGCGTACAAAGTACTTCCGTCGCTCTTGCGAATCAGACATGGGTTCAGCTTGTATTCGTCTAGCTTCACCACGTCGCGTTCTTCGCTGCGCTCCAAAAGGCCCTTGGCTTCCAAGTCCTGGATCACTGCCGGCATCTTGTCTTCATAGAAGGATTCGCCTGTGTAATAATCAAAGTCGACGCCCATCATCTTGTAGATGCGCATCAGTTCCTTGAGAGTTGCCGCACGGAAGGCGAGCCAGAGCTGATGGTAGAAATCATCGCCCTTTTCAAGTTTCGAGAATGTGGCACGGGCTTCATCTTCGAGACCCGGTTCTGCTTCTGCAGCCTTAGAGAAGCTCGCGTAAAGAATGTTCAATTCCTTCACGGTCAGCGAATCGAGAGTCGCCTGGTCCGTCGGACGCTTTTCGCGCAGGTACATCACAATGAGCTTACCGAAGGCCGTGCCCCAGTCGCCCAAGTGATTGATGCGAACCACCTTGTAACCCGCAGCCTTGTAAATGCGAGAGAGAGAGTTTCCGATCATCGTCGAACGCAAATGATGGAATGCGAGTTCCTTACCGATATTCGGGGAACTGTAGTCCATGCAGACCACTTTACCGTTGGATTCTGCATGACCGTATTCAAGACCCTGAGAAAACACGGCTTCGAGAATCGACTTGGCGAGGAACTTACGGTCGATGAAAAAGTTCAAGTAACCGGCGACCGCTTCCACTTTGCAAATGCCGTTCGGAAGTTCAATTTTCGGAGCGAGTTCTTCTGCAATGACTTTCGGAGCCTTGTGCAGGGAACGAGCAAGGACAAAGCAGGGAAGGGTGAAGTTGCCATGTTCCGTATCCGTCGGAACGGTGATCAGCTTTTTGGCCTGTTCAAGTTCAAAAGCGCCGGTAGCGGCAACAGCCTGGGCTATCGCATCATTAAATGAGTTCATCTTCAACCTTTGCTTTCTTGGCCTTGGTCTTCACAAAGTTCTTTTCTTCGAGGTCGACAATCTTAGCATCGCTGTAGAGTTTGTCAAAGGCGAGCTCTTCGCGTTTGGTCTCTTCAAACAGCTGGATCATCAGGTCAAAGCCTGCGTCGAAAACCGCCCAGCGCATGTTGATGCCCGGCTTGTATTCGGTGCGGTGCTGCAGACCCTGGTGCTTGAATTCCTTGGAAAGTTCGTCGAGAATCGCCTGCATCTGGGCTTCGCTTTCGCAAGTGGCGATGATCATGAAGTCAGAGGTGTCCGAAACACCGCGGAGATCGATCAACTGTAGGTTCTGGGCGCGGAGCTGGAAAAGGATTTCCGCTGCGGTCTTTACGGAGTTCGAGAAGGCTTCCTTTTTCGGAGCGGCTTTTTTCGCCGGAGCCTTTTGGACGGTAGCGGCAGTTTTATTGACGACTGCCTTTTTCACTGCGGTCTTTTTTCCCGCCGTTTTTTTGGCTGTAGTTGTCTTGGTTGCAGTCGTCTTTTTGGCGGTGGCTTTAACCGCGGTCTTTTTCACTGCGGTCGTCTTTTTAGTCGTTGTCTTTTTGGCTGTTGTCATGGTGTTCCTGCCTGTATCAATTTTTCAAAGTCCTTGCCCACATATACGGTCGCATCCACGAGTTTGTGCTTGTTTTCAAGTGGGATTACATTCTCTGTGTGAAGCGTTTTGGCAAGAGCTTCTGCCCCTGCCCAATGAGGATTGCGCAAGGCGATAATGGTTTCTTCGTAATTCCAAAGATTGTCGTTGCTCATTTCTACCACGTCAAAACCTTGAGTGCGCAAGTAGTCGCGCATCTTGGAAGCGGCGCCCGGAATTCCGCTGGAATTCAACACCTGAATATCACCCGGTGTTTCGCGGATTTCTTGAACGACCACAGGCTCGTCCTGACAAGAGATGAACATCCCTGCAAGGAAAAGCAAAGGAATTATCGTTGGTTTGGAATGATTCACGCTTTAAATATAGCGATTTAGCGCAGTTTGTTCTGGGAGTCGACCTTCACAACCGTCGGTTTCCAGGTCTTCGCTTCTTCTGGAGTCATGGAAATGTAGGAAACGATAATGATGAGGTCGCCTTTCTGGACCATGCGGGCTGCTGCACCGTTCAAGCAGATTGTACCGGAATTCGGTTCGCCTTCGATGACGTATGTGTCAAAGCGCGCTCCGTTATGGATGTCGAGAATGCCGACTTTTTCGAAAGGTAGAATGCCTGCCGCATCCATCAAAGCTCTGTCGAGCGTAATGGAACCTTCATAGTTCAAGTTCGCGTCCGTCACGGTAGCGCGATGAATTTTGCATTTAAGAAGTTCGATCTGCATTTTGCTTAGAAGCGCACTTGCAGAATACCAGCGAGACCACCTTCGAAGCTAGGACCAATGCCGAGGCTAAAGCGGTTTGCATCGGGGTTATTCGCCCACTGGGTATCGAAGAACGCGTCAGCAAAGGACCACCCGTGAGCACCGAGAATCGGAATCAACCAGTAAATCCAAGTGTTATCGTATTTATCGTTATTGATTGCGAAATAAGTAAGACCGCCAACGCCGACAACCCAAAGGGCATCCATCCAGATAGCTTTCACCGTTTGGTCGTGCTTCCACTGATAGAGGGACGGGATCACAGCGGAGAGGTAAGCCAGGTCCTGTTCTCCAGCGTGATTTCTATAAGTACGGTCAATATCGGAATCATCCAAGCCGCTAGCGCGAGAAGAAAGCCAGTCTTCTTCGGAAACACCGAGACGCTTCCAAGGTTCTTGGTTGTATTCAGACGGGCGGACGCCGAGTTCGGTAAGCTGAGTGAGCTTATCGCGGCTCATGCCGCTTTCTTTTGCCTGTTGGAATTCCCATTGGGTAAGGCCAGCGTTTTCGTAATCGAAACCAGCCCATTCGTCGCTCGAAGAACTAGCGGAACCCGCTACGGTTTCTTCGGGAGCGTTTGCGTCATCTGCGCTGTAATAATTTGCCCCATCTTCTTCTGCTGCAGGAGCATAATAAGTCGAGCCCTCACCCTCTGCATCATAAGTTTCAAAATCGTCTTGTGCGAACGAGACGGAGGCAGCAAAAATGCTGGCGCAAAGAATTTTGAAAGCAGTCTTCATTGAACCTCAGCAGTTCTCTATAATGCCGGGGGAGGGAATCGAACCCTCACACTCTCGCGAGTACCGGATTTTGAGTCCGGCGCGTCTACCAATTTCACCACCCCGGCTTGGGGTAAACACAAATATAGAACTGTTTACGAAAATTTGAGAGAAAAAAGAAAAAATTAAAGCTTTTTTACAGGCGTGTATTCCAAATGATGCTTGGAAAGCACTTCTTCGCCGTATTTCATGGCTTCATCACGGCTAGCAAAGACTCCTGTCTGCACCAGGTAGAGCGTCCTGTCGTCGTGTTTTGCTTCAATGATGCGGGCGTCGATTTTTTTTGCCTTGAGAGAGTTTGCGAGCATTTCGGCATTTGCCTGGATGCTGAATGCGCCTAGCTGCAAGGACCAGTCGCCTGTAGGTGCGGCTTCGTCCACCGATGCCGGTACGACTTCGGCTACGCTAGAAAGGGCTTCGGCTGCACTGGAAGTCGCTTCCGATGCGCTGGAAAGAGCGGAAGAACTAGAGCAGGTGGTGCTGTCTTTGGGAGCGGAGCTCGAACTGGCTGTGCTGGTTTGAGATTCGCTAGAAGTGATTCGTGGGGATGTCTTTGCTCGTTCGATTTCAGCGCAAAGGCTATGGACGGAATCGACGGTGTTTACTTTGTATAAACTTTGGCAGACCTGATAGATGACAGCGAGCTGACTTGGACGAGCTTTGGCGTAAGAAGCCTTGAGGCTTTTGTACGAGAGATCCGGGCGTTTCAAATAAAGTTCAAATTGCGCACGAGTCATGTAAAGATCGGAAACCACCGGCAAGGAATCCGCAGTGGCGAAAATCAAACTATCCAGTCTTTTTTTGGCGGCGGAAAAATCTTTGGAATTTCCGGTCTGCGAACGGGCGAGAACGCCCCACAGTGCGCATTCGGAACGTTTTGCCATATCCAGCGTCGGACAGACCGCTTCAAAGGCTTCCGCTGCTCCTTTCCAATTTCCAGAAACATAAGCCTTCTGCGCATCTTCAAGTGATGCCGCGGAAACGACTGTGGCAAGGGTCGTCGCGGTAGAGAAAATAATTTTTGCGAACAAACGCATTGTATCCTCTTATTCTGTAACAGGCGTGCCGCGGAGGGTCCATCCGCGGACTTCGTTGATATGACATTTGACATAGTCGCCAGGCTTCGCGGTTTTTGAAGCGAAAACGACCTTTTTAAAACTACCCGTCTTGCCGACCCATTCGTTCGGATCTTTAGACGACGGTCGTTCGACAAGGATTTCTTCGGTCTTGCCGATCATCAGCTTGTTGCGATTGAGCGTAATCGAATTCTGCAATTCCACGAGGCGGGCTAAGCGTTCCTGCTTCTGCTCTTCCGAAAGGGTTTCGGTTTCTTGTGCGCTGACGGTGCCTTCGCGCGGGCTGTAGGCGAACATGAAGGCTGCGTCGAATTGGGCCTCCTTGACTGCGGCAAGAGTCTGTTCAAAGTCTTCGTCGCTTTCACCGACAAAGCCTGCGATGATATCGGTCGTGAGACCGTAATCCGGATTCTTGCCGCGGAACTTTTCGAGGATCCGCATAAAGTCATCAACCTTGTATCGACGCTTCATTTTATCGAGAATAGCATCGCTTCCGCTTTGCAGTGGAATGTGGGCGTGCGGGCAAATTTCTGGAACGCTCTGCAGCACATCGATGAGCTTTTCCGTGTAAAAACGGGGATGCGGACTCATAAAGCGGATGCGGCGAATGCCCGGAATTTCTGAAATTTTCACCAGCAGGTCGGCGAAGTCCGTGCCGTGATTGCGGTAGGCGTTGACAGTCTGACCTAGCAGGCAAATCTCGGAGATGCCTCGTTCGCTCGCCTTTTCTACTTCGTAAATCACATCGTCTGCGGCACGGTACTTTTCACGTCCGCGGACAAACGGCACAATGCAATAGCTGCAACGGAAGTTGCAACCGCGCTGAATCGTCACATAAGAAGAAAACGGATGGGCAATCTTTGCATATTCGCCGATGTAATTTTCTTCAATATCAAATCCCGTGAGGACGCGTTCTTGAACATTGTGCTTTTTGACGATAACCGGATGCTTGAACAAAATTTCCGGAATCTGGTTGTACTTGTCGGGACCGATGACGTAATCGATGCAATCTACTTGATCGATGAGACGGGGGCCCAAATGTTCCGCCATGCAGCCTGTGACAATGAATTTGATCCATGGTCGGCGCTTCTTGTAGAATTTCATCTTGGAAATTCGTGCCTTGGCGCTTTCTTCCGCTTTTTCGCGTACGGAGCATGTGTTGAAAAAGAAAAGATCGGCTTCGTTTGGATCTTCGGTTGGTTCGCAACCGTTTTTTTCGAGCATGGAAGCGATGAGTGCGGAATCGTACTCATTCATCTGACAGCCGTAAGTGTCGATTAAATAATGCAAAGACATAGATTAGCGGAACTGTAAATGGACGAGGTCCGAAAAATGGGCAATAGAATAAGTCGGTTCCACAGGTGCAAAACTCGCGCGCTTGCCAAAACCGTTTTCGATAAAGACGCTGTCGATGCCTGCATTTTTCGCTCCGAGAATATCCGGGGCGTCATCACCGATCATCACGGCATCTTCTTTAGAAACTCCGGTGGCATTCAGGACCTTCAAGAAGGGGGCCGCGTCCGGCTTCCGGGGCGTATCTTCATCGCCAAAGGCAAAGGCTTCAAAATAGGATTCCAAACCAAAGTGTTTTAAAAGAGCAAGGCCTGGTGTGTGCGGCTTGTTTGTTGCAAGCGCCTTTTTGGCCGGGAAGTTCCTTAAAAATTCTACGACACCCGGATACGGTACCGTTTTTTCCAAGCAGTGTTGTGCGTAAAATTCGGAGTAGCATTTGTGCACTTCAAGAAGGGGTGCGTCGGCACCTTCCAAAGAGCGTTCGATCAGCTTCAGCGAACCGTTTCCGATGTAGCTTTTCACTTTTTCCGTCGGTAAAGTTTTCAACCCGAAAGCGGCGAGCGCATGGTTCACAGCCACGCTCAAATCGCCGAGCGTGTTGAAAAGCGTACCGTCCATGTCGAAAATGTACAGGGATTTTGTTTTCATCGTCCCAAATTTAGTATTTCGCACAAAGGCTTTTTATTATCTTCGCCATATATGGCTTCTAAATTCTTTCTCTGCTATCACGACCTTTCGGTTAAAAATGCAAAAAAAGCGGTGGGGCAAATTCGGCGTATCGCACAGTCGGCTAATTCGCCGATTACGGTCGCCGTGATTCCCGATGCTGTGCGGGCTTCGGCAGCGGATCTGGATTTTTTGAAGAATGAACTTAAAAGCCTTTTGCGGGACGGCTTTGAACTTTTGCTGCACGGAACGCGTCACATGGCGCTAACTTCCGTAGGTCGTAACTTTTGGGGCAAAAAGGCTCTTGCGCTGACGGAAAACGAAGCGGAATTTGCGGGGCTTGACGACTTCGATTCTTTCAGGTTATTAGAACAGGGGATGGTTCTTTGGGGCGCTTTGGGCTTGGACCTTCCGCGGGGATTTGTACCGCCCGCTTGGTATGGGAATGCCCATTTGAAGGAACAGGTGCTAAGCAAATTTGATTTTTATGAAGACCGTTTTGCCGTTTACAAGAAGTCGCAAAAGATTCTTTCCCCGGCATTGAGCTTTGCAGGCCTTCCGCAGCTTTCGCTGAACGTGGCTCAGACATCGGCGTGCTTAGCGCTCCGCTCTCCGCTTGGAACGCCTCGCCTCGTATTCCATCCGGTGGATTTTGAAACTATCGGCGAAGCGCGAATCTTGAATTTAACGCGATATGCGGTTTTAAAACGAACGCAGATCTTTTACCGAGATCTTTAATTTGTAAAAAAAACGGCTGATCTTTGATCAGCCGTTTTTGCGTTTGAATTCAGAGTTTATGCGAGCATCTTACGCTTTTGAATGAATTTATCTTTTTTCGTCTTCACTTTGGAGAAGATTGCGTTCGGGAGCCAGAAGAAGGTGGGCACCAGGTACATGGTGAGAAGTGCGGACACAATCAAGCCACCCACCGAGGCAATACCCATAGGCTGGGTCATGGCGGCCACGTCACCACCCAGGGCGAAAGCCAGCGGAAGCTGAGCCACCACGGAGGCAAACGTTGCAAGCACAATGGGCTGGAACTTGGTCTTGGCTGCGGTC
>NZ_JALFIA010000054.1:0-10787 GCF_022776125.1 Hallerella sp.
GAAAGCGACCCGTTTTGACGACATCAGCTACCAGGAAGTCATCTCCCGCGGTCTCAAGGTCATGGACACGGCTGCGGTCGCTCTTTGCATGGAACACAATATGCCTATCTTCGTGTTCAAAATGGTAAAGGGAAACTTGACGAAGGCTGCCGTAGAAGGTAATTTAGGAACGCTCGTACACTGCTAATTTGGCTGTGTGCATAACTTTTATTTTTGAATTTGAAGAGGCTATTTCATGGCTGAAGAATATGAAGTAAAGATGCAAAAGGCTGTTGAAGCTACGGAACGCGAATTCGCCAAGATCCGTACAAGCGTTGCAACTCCGGCAATCTTGAACAACGTGATGGTGGACTATTACGGCACGCCGACTCCGATTCCGCAGGTGGCAAAGGTTTCCATTCCGGAACCGCGTATGCTCCTCGTGACTCCGTGGGAAAAGCCGATGGTCGAAGCGATTAACAAGGCGATTCTCGTTGCCAATATCGGCGTAACCCCGATGATGGAAAGCAACTGCATCCGCGTCGCGATTCCTATCCTTACTTCGGAACGTCGCGAAGAACTTGTAAAGCTTGCCCGCAAGCATGCCGAAGAAGGTAAGGTCGCCATTCGCAACATCCGTCGCGATGCGAACGACGCCATCAAGAAGAACAAGGAAATCGCTGAAGACGAAGCGAAGAAGAGCCAGGAACAGATCCAGAAGGTTACCGACGCCTATATCGCAAAGATTGACGAAATCCTGAAGGTGAAAGAAGCCGACCTTCTTGCAGTGTAATTGCCTATGTCGAACGAACTGAAACACGTTGCTATCATTATGGACGGCAATGGCCGCTGGGCCAAAGGTCGCGGTCTTGAACGCTTTCTGGGGCATCGCAAAGGTACCCAGGCAACGATCGACGCTGTGAAATTCGGGTGCGATCTGCACTTGGAACATTTGACCCTGTACGTCTTCAGTTCCGAAAACTGGCAGCGTCCTTCAAAGGAAGTGGATTACCTGATGAAGCTCCTTGTGGAAATGGTCCACAAGGAACTTCCCGACCTCATGGAAAAAAACGTGAAGCTCGTGGTCATCGGGAACATTAACCGCTTGCCGGATGCTCCGCGGTCTCAATTGCAGCATGCGATTGATGAAACGGCAAACAATACCGGCATGCAGTTGAACCTGGCCATTTCTTACGGTGGACGTCTCGAAATCGTAGACGCTTGCAAGGCGATCGCGAAAGAAGTCCAGGAAGGCAAACTTTCCTTGGACGCTGTAGACGAATCCGTCTTTGCAAAGCATCTCTATTTGAAGGGAGCCCCGGACCCGGATCTTGTGATTCGTACCGGTGGGGAATTCCGACTTTCCAACTATTTGCTGTGGCAGGCTGCCTACAGTGAATTCTACGTCACCCCGACGCTTTGGCCGGACTTTACAAACGAAGAGTTCCAGAAGGCCATCGAGTTTTACAATACGCGCGAAAGAAGATTCGGAAAGGTTTTACATGAGTAATTTGGCCCAACGATTGATTACCGCGTTCATCGCCATTCCGGTGGTGTTCTTTTTGCTGTGGTTCAACGATTTTAGCCGTGTAGGCCTTTTGTGCTTTTTGGCTGGCGTCGGTGCCTGGGAATGGGCACGCATGGCTTCCAAAATGTATCAAGGCCCGGATGCCCGGTATCTTTCGTTTGCGTCTTCCTTGGCGTTGACCCTTGCCTGGGTGCTTTCCGAAGGGGGGTATTTTGGACTCCCGGCGGTGCCTTTTGTGCTCGGTTCCACGTTCCTTGTCATCTTTGCCATTTATATTGCCCTTGCCTATGCGAAGGTGAACATCGATCACCTTTTCCCATGGCTCGTGATGCAGCTCGGTGCGCCTCTTTATTTGGGACTTTGGGGTGGCATGAACGTTTTGATGGTGGGGAATGGCCACGGCTTTGAACATTGCTACGCTTTTATCCTTGTCATGACGAGCGTTTGGCTCTGCGATACGGTCGCCTATTTCTTTGGCAAGTTTGCAGCGGGCAAGGGACCTTTTGGCCGTCATCTGTTTGCTCCGACGATTAGCCCGAAGAAGACGTGGGAAGGCTCCATTGCCGGCTCCATTGCGACGATCGCCTGGGTGGCCTATTTTGCAAAGTGCACTTCGGCGCTTTCTGCTTTCGGGGTGCAGTTCAACTGGGCTTCGGCAATTGCACTCGGTTTCATTTTGACCGTCGCCGGTCAGGCTGGAGACCTTTTGATGAGCGCTCTCAAGCGTTGGAGCGGTACCAAGGATTCTGGGAATCTCTTTGTGGGTCATGGCGGAGTCCTTGATCGGTGTGATTCTTTTTACTTGGCGGCCCCGACCCTTTATTTGATGATGGAATTCCTGAAGGGTATCGCTTAAATTTCTCGAAATTTTAAGGCTGGGTTTTGCCCAGCTTTTTTTTTGCGCCTAAAGATTCTGTTGTTTTTGTTTACAACGGAGTTTTAGCTGTTAGTGCGAACTTTGGCTTTTGCGACTTTATTTTTTTTAGTGCGATTTTTAAAAAGGGATGAGTATGAATTGCACAAAAATTTCTTTGGTGGCAGTACTTGTTTGGGGAACTTCTTTTGCGTTTTCCCAGTCGGTTGAAATCGGCACGTGGGCGGGCTTTAGAAAAGGCGCGGTTTCCTTTACGTTTGACGACGGACCTAAAAGCGATGTGGAAATTGCCGCTCCGATGTTTGAAAAGTACGGCTATAGGGCCACGTTCAATATTGTGACCAACTGGGTCGGTGCAAATGGAATGGTCAGCTGGAGCGATGTTCAAACCATGGCAAGCGCAGGCCATGAAATTGCAAGCCACAGCGAATCGCATCCAGGTAACGGGGCGATGCCGGCGAATGAAATTGCTTCCTCCAAACAGGTGATTTCGAACAACGTTCAGCAGTCCTATGGCTGCATCACGCTCGCTTATCCGAACTGCAATACTCCTGGCGATCAGCAGGTTTTACAAAATTATATTGCGGGTAGAATCTGTAATGCAAGCTGGAGCGGAGGTTCCGATATTATGGGGCAAAATGGCCCGAGCAATTGGGCTGCCGTCCCTGCGATCATGACGGGGAATCAAGGCTCGGAGGATTTTACGGGGAACATACAGCGCGCGGTGAATAGCGGTGGCTGGGTCATGTTCCTCACGCATGGCTTCACGACGGGAACAAACGGTTATGCGACCTATTCCCCCACCAATGCGACTGTGATGGAAAGCGCGCTGGGATGGGCAAAGCAAAATGACAAGGATGTTTGGGTCGCGCCATTCCGCAACGTGACGATGTATATCAAGGAACGCAATGCGGCTTTCATCGATCCGATGGACGGTGGAAATGCGGACAGTTATGCTTTTGAATTAAAGCATTCCATTGCGGATAATATTTCAAAATACGATTACCCGCTTTCCTTGCGGATGGCAAAGCCGACTGGCTGGGAAAACATTCAGGTGATGCAAGAAAATGCCGAACTCGAAGCTTCGATGGCGGATGGCTATATCTATTTTGATGCGGTTCCGAATGCGGGAAAAATCACCATTTCGAATATGGACGCTTTGAGCTCTTCCAGCTCCGCGGAGGAATCCTCTTCGAGTGCAACGACGGCTCTTTCGGAAATCCCGAACCATTTCCCGTTTGCGGTTTATGCGGATAACGGTTCCATTGCGGTTTCGGGTGCGCAGGGAATGTCTGTGACGGTGTTCAATGCTTTGGGAAATAAGCTGCGTTCGACGAAGGTTTTGGGCTGCGAACAGAAGGTGTTCTCGGGAGCAAAGGGTTTGTATATCGTGAAGGTGGGCTCCCACTCCTTCAAGGTGCGCCTGTAACACAGATTTTTTTGAAAACAAAAGGGATTCCTCTTCGGAGGGATTCCCTTTTTTTATTCTATCTTTGCAGGTGGAAAACCTTAAATTTTGAGGCAGAAGAATGAAAAATGTCGCCCTTCTCGGTGCTACGGGTTCGATCGGAACTTCGACCATTGGCGTTTTGAAGCAGCATCCGGAGCGTTTTAAGCTTTATGCAGTCGCTGCCAACCGCAACTGGAAACAGGTCGCGCAGATTGCCCGTGAAATGGATGTGGAACGTTTTTGCATGTTCGAGCCGGAAGCCGCCAAGGCTCTTTCGAAGGAACTCGGAAAGCCTGTGCTCACCGGCATGGACGGCCTTTGTGAACTTGCAAGCGATCCGAAGACCGACATCGTTTTGAACTCTTTGATGGGTTCCGTCGGCTGCCTCCCGACACTTTCCGCCATTCGCGCATCCAAGCACATCGCTCTTGCCAACAAGGAAACATTGGTGATGGCGGGCGAAGTGATTACTGCCGCTCTCAAGGCGAACCCGAAGGCTTACCTGACTCCGGTCGATTCTGAACACAACGCAATTTTCCAGTGCCTTGCCGACCGTCCGAAGGAAGAAGTTGAAGAACTGCAAATCACCGCATCGGGTGGACCTTTCCGCGAATGGCCGATTGAAAAGTTCAAGGACATTCGTCTGGAAGATGCTTTGAACCATCCGGTTTGGAGCATGGGCAAAAAGATCACGATCGATTCCGCGAGCATGATGAACAAGGGCCTTGAAATCATCGAGGCGCACTTCCTGTTCGACATTCCGTATGAACAGATCAAGGTCGTGGTGCACCCGCAGAGCCGTGTGCATTCTTTAGTGCAGTTCCGCGATGGCAGCCTCATAGCTCAGCTCGGCGCTCCGGACATGAAGATTCCTATCCAGTGCGCCATGACCTGGCCGGAACGCATTCCGCTCGAAACGGACCGCTTGGATCTTGCTGAACTTGGAAAGCTCACGTTCTTCAAACCGGACTTTGAAAAGTTCCGCTGCCTCGCCCTCGCGATGGAATGCGGTAAAAAAGGTGGGCTTTATACAGCGACGATGAACGCTGCAAACGAAGTGCTCGTAAACGCATTCCTCGAAAAGAAGATCGGCTTTATGGACATTCCGAACGGCGTCGAAAAGATCGTGGAAAAGACCCCGACCGTTGTGAATCTCGATTTGGAAACGATTCTGGCTGCCGATGCGGAAGCGCGTAAACTGGCCGCAGAACTCATTCCGTAATCGATTTTTGCCTGATTTGAAAGGAATTCGATATTTGTCGGGTTCCTTTTTTTTGTTAAAGTGGCTACAGCTGTAACCATATACGGCAAAAATATGTGGAATTTTGCTCCTTTTTGGCATAGATTTGATAAAAGAACCTATCCCATGGAGGTCTTATGTCCGCTCAATTCGGTTTGAAACAGTGCGTTCCATTTGCGATTACGCTTTTATCTATGGCTTCGGCCTCCTTTGCGGCGACAGCCTATATCAACCAGATCGGTTATCGTACGGGTGACGCCAAGGAATTCACCCTTTTCGAAGGCTCCGGCGATGTGGAAATCGTGGATGCAAGTGGCACGACCGTGTTGACCGTGACTCCGTCTGCTGCAACAACTTGGGCGGCAAGCGGTCAGAGCGTTCAGCTGGTGGATTTTTCGGATTTGAAGACTCCGGGCACTTATTCGATTCAAGTCGGCGGACAGGTACTCCGTTCCGATTTAAAAGTTTTGGATGCGCCGTATGTGGAGGTCGCGAAAGCATCTCTGAAATGGTATTACTATCAGCGCGCATCAATGGCTCTCGAAGAAACTTATGCCGGACAGTGGAAGCGCCCGGCAGGTCACCCGGATACACATGTTTCCTTGCACAGCTCTACGGGAAAATCGGGGAGCATCAGCAGCCCTAAGGGTTGGTACGATGCCGGTGACTATGGCAAGTACATTGTGAACTCGGGTATTTCCACGTATACGCTCCTTGCGTTGTACGAACATTTCCCGGCCTATTTCAACACGCTCAAGTGGAACATCCCTGCCGAAGGAAGCCTTCCGGATCTTCTCGCCGAAATCAAGTACAATCTGGATTGGATGCTTACCATGCAGGATGCCGATGGGGGAGTTTTCCATAAGGTGACGACTCTCGAATTCCCGGGCGATGTGATGCCGGCTGCCGATAAAGCGGCTCGTTATGTGGTGGGCAAAGGGACTGCGGCGACGTTTGACTTTGCCGCGGTGATGGCAGTCGCTGCCCGTGTGTACAAACCGTTTGATGCCGCTTATGCAGAACAGTGCCTGACTGCGGCAAAGAGCGCTTACGCTTGGGGCATTGCAAATCCGAACGTCGCGTTCTCCAATCCGTACGATGTAGCGACCGGGGAATATGGCGATAGTTGGCTTGAAGATGAAAAGCTCTTTGCCGGCACGGAACTCGCTTTGACGACAGGAGATGCTTCTTATACGCAGGGAGGTGCGACAAGAAGTGTTCCGAGCTGGGGCGACGTGGCTGGCCTTGCGACCTATGAAAAGGCGGCGCATGCCGATGCCTATGGCTCGGAAGGTAGTGCCGCGAAGGACAGCTTGCTCAAAACGGCGGATGTCTTTGTGGCCCGCGCAGAAACCGGTTTCGGTGTCGTGATGGATTATGGCGATTTCGTCTGGGGATCGAATGCTGTCGCGGCCAATCAGGGTGTTTGGCTGTTGCATGCTTATTACATTACCGGTGACAAGAAGTATTATGTGGCTGCAAACAAGGTCCTGGATTATCTTCTTGGCAAGAACCCGCTGAACATGTCCTTTGTGACGGGTTACGGATCCAAGTCTCCGAAACTTCCGCATCACCGTCCGAGTACGGCTGACGGCGTTACGGCTCCGGTGCCGGGCATGGTTGTGGGCGGCCCGCAGCCCGGTGGTGAAGATATCGGTTCGCAGTCCTGGGAATGCAGCGATTACAAAACGGGATATCCGGCAACTTCCTACATCGATCACCGTTGCAGCTATGCCAGTAACGAGGTCGCGATCAACTGGAACGCTCCGTTTGCTTACCTGGCGTTCGCTCTCGAAGCTTTGAATGCGGGATATACTCCGGACTTTGCTGTCGATGGCATTACGAGTATTAAAACCAAACCGGTTGTTTCTCGCAAGGCGAACGTTTCCAAGGCGCGCCTCCGCTTTTCGGGCGAAATGCTCTTTATCGAAAAGAACGGCAAACGCTTTAACCTGAACGGTCTCCGTATCAAGTAAAATACCTTTTGTAAAAGCTTCTTCGCTTGCTCATGCAGGCGAGGATTTTTTATTGGAATGTTTTTGTTAAATTACGGAGTAATGGAATCCATATTCAACAATATTCTGATTTTTATGCTCGGCATTTTGAGCCTGAGCTTTCTCGTTTTTATTCATGAACTTGGACATTTTTTGGTGGCCAAGTGGAACAAGGTCAAGGTCAGAACCTTTTCGATCGGTTTCGGTAAAAAGCTTTTGAAGTTCAAAAAGGGTGACACGGAATATTGCATTTCGATGATCCCCTTTGGTGGCTACGTGGCGATGGAAGGCGAAAATCCGGATGAAGCGGATTCAAACGACCCGAATTCCTTTGCCGGTAAAAGTGTGAAGGCTCGTGCGGCGATTGCTTTTGCAGGTCCGTTTGTGAATATCGCATTCGCTTTTGTAATGTTGATCGGGCTTTACATGTACGGCGTCGAAGAACCGGAATCTTCCCGTTTAATCGTGGGGCTTGTCGTGCCGGAAAGCGCGGCAGAACTCGCCGGTGTTCAGATGGGCGATACAATTTTTGAAGTCGATGGCAATCCGACAAAGGGCTGGGACGATTTCCGGGAACAGATCGGTGTACGCCTTGGTGCAAAGGTTCCTGTGAAGCTTTTGCGCGGTTCCGATACGCTCACGCTCACCCTCGTTCCGCAAGAAATGGTGATACCAGCCCAGGATTCCGGTAAGAGCGATATTCGCATGGGCGTCGGCGAAGCGGGCATTTATCCGCGCCACCGCGTAGTCGTTTCTGGGGAACCGATGGCAGGGAGCGCTGCTGAAAAAGCGGGATTCCTCCCGGGCGATACGATTGTCGAAATCGATCACCAGTGGATTTACCGTCACAAGGACGTGGTCGATCACATCAATGGTTCGGAAGGTAAGTCTGTGCTGGTGACGATTCACCGTGGCGCAGATACGCTGTATAAGGAACTTTCGCCGGTTTACAATGCGGAATATAAACGTTACATGATCGGCATTCACATGACCTATGTGATGTTCAAGGAAACGCATATCGTGAGCCGTAGCTTCCCGGAAGCATTTGCCAAGGCTTCGGCGACCAGCTGGAAAATGACGACGAGCGTGTTCCGCTACTTTAAGCGGATGTTCCAGGGACAGGTCAAGGTCGATGCGATGTCTGGCCCGGTGACGATCGTCGCTGTGATGGGAAATGTCTGGATGGCTGGTTTCCAGCAGTTCTTGATGATTCTTGCCCTCATCAGTATTAACTTGGGCATTATGAACCTTCTTCCGCTTGCGATTACGGACGGTGGACTTTTGCTGTTCCTTTTGATTGAAGCGGTGCGCGGAAAACCGATTTCTCAAGAAAAGCAGGCGATCATTCAGCGCATTGCGATGGCTTTCTTCATAGCGCTCTTCGTGTTCATCACGTTCCTCGATCTGGAAAAAATTTCGCTCTTCTTGCGGTAAAGCAAACGCAGGCGAAGCAACTCGCCTCGTTCCTTACGTACAACATATTCAGGATGGTTGCGCGTACACGCCCGAAATGGGCCTAGCCCGCGCGTCGGGCGCCCACCGGGGCGAAAAACCGGGCCGAAAGGCCCGGAACAAAGAAGGGATAGCGCCTGAATTACGATAATTTTACGCCTGAAAACGACAAATAAGCCCATCTTCAGGAAAAGAATGTATTTTTAGAGGTTCCCAATAGATAAGTTCGGGAGTATTTTTCCTTATGTGGAATTTTTTCACTGATTTTTCACGATTCCAGCAGCGTTTTTTTGCTTACTCGACTTAAATATCAAATTCCATCAACAATAATGTGATTATTACTATAAGAGAAGATACTCATCAAGGCAATGAGAACGCGTTGTTTTCCAACTATGTTGTTCAATATTGAATTCCAAAATTAATGGCTTAGATTCTTCATTATAGAGTACTAATTTTAGACGAGTTTCATTCCCAATGATTTTTTGTCTTACAAATATTCCCACACCAAATATAGTCTCCCGAATGTGAATATTCATTGAATCAATTATAACTTCATCTTGCCCCTTAAAAAACGATCCTATTACTTTTCTGGGGAACGTATTTCCATATTTGTTGCTATCCAAATAAACATTAACACTTTCGAAATACCGTTCTGAAATTCCGTCCTGATTCATATCTATTCTTCCTCCGGTAATATAGGCATCCTTCACAAAGGAACTATCGAACTTTACAATTTTCGATTCTTTTTCTACGATTTTGTAATAGCTCTTAGAGTGACCACAATTTGTGCAATTCCAAAAAAATACGCAAACAATGATTATTAACGCTTTTTTCATTGTCAATCCATAATAAGCCACGGAAGAATATCAAACGCAAGATGAGAAATATGGTTGTTTCCATAATTATAGCTAGCACCAGCGTTAGAGCCATTTCTCTTATTAAATACACCTTCTATCGAAGGAATGTACGAAGGCAACCCACTTCTTTTGCTAGAGAACCCGGATTCACCATATTTAATATTCCATGCAGTTCCAACGGGTTCTTTACCCTTTTCAGCCATCCACATTTTCTCATTTATATCGGGATTATGGAAAGCACTAGCCTCATCTCCATAAGTACCATAAGACAAGTTATTGTCGTTTGCATAAGCTATAAATTCTTCTTTATTCTTCCAATCTCGTCCCATAGGTTGATTCATATTTCTGTTGCTATGATCATATTTCACAACATCAAAACCATTTATATTTATGCCAACCCATTTATCACTAAGTTTATATTTTTTTCTGGCATTTTCTTCAATATCCCTTTTTTCCATAAAATATGTCGCCGTTATCGAAGCACCCCAGTCAAAGCCTCCATTTTGAGCGTATTCTGCATGAGCTCCCCACGCTCTAGCACCAGTATAAAGGCCACGTCCTTCCATACCACTGAAGCCCCATTCATAGCCGGTATAGGCCTCAGCACCGAATGCTCCTGCATAAGTTTCAACATAAAGTGTTGAACCAAGATAATCCCCATGCGTGTCCCAATATTGTGCGCCTCCTATTCCAGCACCAACTCCATAGGCACCACCTCGGATGCCATAACTTAATGTTCCTCCAGTTTGATCATTATAAGCATATCCCAAATTTGCTCCTACATTAAAAATACCTATATTTGCAGAAGCACCAACATTTGCAGAATAAGTGTTACTTCCATTTCCAAAATTATGAGAATATCCAAAATCAATATCCACTCCAAAACTACTGTTTCCAACATCTAAAGCAAATCCAACACCAGCAGTAAATCCTCCATTTTCATATCCGATTGTAATTATGCCAAGGGATATTTTCCATAATCCATATAAATCCAAAGCATTAATCGGATCTCCGCCAAAAGCATAAAGGCTCATATACTGCCTAGCCGGATCAGGAGTCATCCATATCCCGAATACAGGGTCAAAAAAACGCATGCCGTAATAATAGAGTTCGGTTCTTTCGTTATACTCTTTGCCCGTATATTGTTCGGCGGGACTGTCGCCAGACACCTGGATTTTTTTCTGAGCGCCATAGAGCTCGTAGGCAAACACATTTCCTGGTCCGTTATCCACAAGAGTCATCACTAATGAACCCTGATAGTCCTTGATATACCATTGGCTCTGTTCCCTCAAATGGTTGTTGACAAGTTTCAGATGACATAATTTGTCATCGCTAGAATGTATATTTGTGGCGATGGACGAGATTGCGCCGCAGATAGCCCTGCTCAGGCAGATGTACATGGGACTGGACAAG
>NZ_JALFIA010000071.1:0-14668 GCF_022776125.1 Hallerella sp.
GACGACTGAACAGCCGTTGACATTGAAGATGGATTTGTATAATTTTGACATGGGCTTTTTCTTCTGTTTTTTTTGGCGATTAAATTTTAGAAAATAGCCCATTTTTTTTGTTTGATTTAGGCGAAAGTCAACAAAAAAAGGGTGGCGAAGCCACCCACACATGTTGATGAAGAGCCCTTTTTTCCTGTATTTGCTACATTTGAGCTCAAAATGCTCGAATCTTTGAACTTCCACTTCGCCTTTTATGATTGGCTGCTCGTGATTGTCGTCTCGGCCCTCGGCACGATCAGCGCCTATTTGAAGGACCCGCAACTGAAAGCGGTAACGGCGACGATTCCCATTCCCTGCGGATTCGCCTATATCGCAGTCGGACTTCCGATGGGAGCGTCCAATGCTATCTCGGGCTTCATGTGCCTTTTGTATGTGCACATCGTGCGGATCCTGCATTACAAGGCCAAGGTTCCAATCGTTTTAAGCATTATCGCAGGGCTCGCCTTTTTCGTTTGCCTCAGCACCTTTTTAATGCCGCGCGTTCCCGACAGCGAAGCCTTCTTTATCGGTGTATGCATTTTCGACTGTATTCTCGGCATCATACTTTTCCAGACGCAGACGTACAAGCCGGGCGTCCGTTACAAGACGCCGCTCCCGGTTTACATCAAAGCGCCGGCAATCGCCTTTGTCGTGAGCGGACTGATGCTGATTAAAAATTGGATGGGAGGATTCTGCACAAGCTTCCCCATGATGAATTCCATCGTAAGCTACGAGAGCCGTCATTCCTTAGGCGATCAGTGCAGACAGCTTCCGCTTTTTTTGATCGCGGCTCCGTTCATGTTCGTCGAAATGCATTTCATCGAAACGCGTCTTGGCTGGAACCATTGGATTGTATTGCTTTGCGGATACGTTCTTTTTGCCGCTATCTACTGGCCTCTGAATCAAGAGTTGAAGCGTCGGGTAAGGGCTGCGGGAGGCGTTGAATTACAGCCTCCATCTCCGAAGTAAATTTGTGTGAAATGAACCAGTGAGGTTCCTTTCCCGGAATCCGGATCTGTGCACGGTACGCAAAGAGCATCTGCGTTTTTGCCCCGAGCTTTTGAAAATCTTCTTCCGTCAAAGGTCCATTTCCGCTGACGAGCTTCTTGTAATAATCCCCGTCAAAGGAATAGAGTTTATCGCCGACGACGGGATAGCCTAAATGCGAAAGATGCGCCCGGATCTGATGCTTGCGTCCGGTAAAGAGTTCCGCTTCGACAAGCGAAAACGGCGCTTCGATATCGCCGATCTTTTCATGGAAAACGGCAACCCTGTGAAATACGGTCTTGCAAGGCTTGCCGTTTGCAAACGGAAACATCTTAATACGGATGAAATGGTTCGGGTCTTCACGAAGAGGTTCTTCACAAAGGATTTCGCCTTCCGGGAATTCCCCGCGGACAACCGCCAGGTAAACCTTGCGAAGAAGAATCAAGTCGAGGGATTTTTCAAAACGTTTCGCCGTATCCTTGTCCTTCGCAAAAATCATAATGCCGCCCGTATCTCGGTCTAGACGATGCATTGGGGAAAGCTCTTCATTCTTGAACGCGCGGCGGATCACGCCGGTGAACGTGTTGTAAAAAATGTGCCCCGTGTGATGCACCGGGATTCCCGCAGGCTTGGAAACGATCAAAAAATCATCGTCTTCGTAAAGCGTTTCAAAATCTGTCGGCACTTCCGGTTCTGTGTAATTGTCGACACGGTAAACGACCTTGTCTTTGGGCATCACAATCATTTCGGGAGTCGCCACGACTCCGTTCAAGGTCACAAGGCCCTGTTCGATCTTCGACAGCCATTCCTCTTTAGAATGGTACGTGAAGCGGACGGAAAGTTCATCGGCAAGAGTCATGCCCCGCTGTTCGTTTCGAACAACGCTTTCAAAGTACATCGTCTGCGGGACGCTGCTCATAAGCGGTAAAGATGGTTCTTTCGAATGTATTCAAAGACTCTCGAATCGAGGCCTTCGGGGTTCTTTCCCGAGCCGAAGAAAAGTTCCTTGCGGATGTCGCTGCTTGCAAACTTGCCGTCAAAGCCCTGTTCCTTTCCGACAAGAAAGATATCGGCATAGCCTTTCGCCTTGTGTTCCTGCGGATCGGGCATCGGGATTCCGCGGCGCTCGAAGACGATCAGTTCGAATTCTTTCAAGAGCCGCGGACCGTTGAATTCGGTGCCGTAAAAATGCAGCGGGTCGCGCCAATGCGGAATGCCGACGTAGCTGTCAGCACCGACGAGAAGTCTAAAATTCAAGTCCGGGTATTTTTCTCGGAGCGTGCTCATGGTGACGTAAGAGCCGCGGTAATCCTCCATCTGCAATTCCATTTCGGAAACCGCAATCCGGGAATCGTCCCCGATCACCAGATCCAGCATGTTCAAGCGGTCTTCCGCCGACGCAAAAAGTTTCTTATCCCAGCGGTCCGGGCTCGGAATAAACCAGAGTTCATCACAAAGTCGAATATCGAGACAAAGCTTCGCGAGGCGAACATGATCCTGATGAATCGGATCAAAGGCACCACCGAAAATCGCAACCGTTTTAGTAGACATAGACAACAAAACCAACATTGAATTGGAGCCGGGTACCGCCCACACGCAGTTCCTTTACCGGATCGTAATGCGAACGGATCCAACGGTACTCGAGTTCGGTGACAATCGCCGCCGTCGGTAACATTTGGAAGGTCGCACCTCCACCAACGCCCCATTCATTCCAAGTCACATCCCCTATATTGGCAAGCTGTTTCGCTCTTGAAAACGAACCTATCAAATAAGGTCTTCCTGGCCCGCCGAGAGAAGCTCCAAGAGTCACATTAAACGCGCGAGACTTGACCGAAAGATGTTCCCCGTCCGCATCCGTCCGCGAATAATTGTACAAGCCATAACCCAAACGGCAATAACCGATTCCGTTGATCCACGCCCCGATAAAAGGCGTCATCCGGTTTAGGCCCGCCCCATCCGTACCGTCGCTCAAAATGCCATAGCCCGTTTCTGCCACAGCACCGACCACAAACGGCAACTTCTGCGCAAATGCGGAAGTCACAAACAAAAGGGCGAGGATGCAGAAAATCTGTTTCATAGGACCATCGCAAGGAGCATAAAGAAACAGATCAAAACATTCGACAAAGCGTCCAACTTGTGCCACCGGTAAATGCTTTTAGAAACCGTTTTCTGGTTATTCAAAATCAAGCAGTGGAATCGATCGGAAAGCAGGCACGACAGGGTGAACTTGAGTGTAACCAACGAAAGTACCCAATACGCAAAACCGGCAAAGTAAGCCGCCGAAACATAACCGAGCAAAAGGGAGACGTTCTGAATGGAATTCACCCACCGCGTATTGCCGAGCGGTTCATCGAATTCCGAAAGCATTTCCCGATAATCCGCGACCTTCTTTTGCATCGCTCCAAAGTTATCGAGCAACAGCGAAAGGCTGTACCCGAAAACGATAACAGACGCAACGATTAGAATGTAGGAACAAGCGGTAACCATCAGAGCTCAATATAGAAAGCTTCTTTGACGTTATGGATTCTTTTTGGACTTTTGAGCGCCTAAGGAATTGCGTTCCCAGAAGACTCCGTCGGTATAGCCTTGAATCGAAGCGTCATCGCCCGCGATTTCAAGCCTTTTTTCGCAAAGGCATGCGTATTCAAGATTCTGTTCGATGCCAAAAAACTGACGTCCGAGCTTTTTGGCAACAACGCTCGTGGTGCCGCTGCCGAGGAACGGGTCAAAGACAATACTTTCCGGCCTGGAAGAGGCGAGAATGAGCTTTGCTATGAGCTTTTCCGGTTTCTGCGTCGGATGGTCCGTGTTTTCGGGCATGCTCCAGAACGGGATGCTGATATCGTCCCAAAAATTCGACGGAGCGGTATCGCGGAACTTGCCCGTTTCGGAATCGTTCCAATCCTTGGGTTCACCGTTTAATTTGTACGGAGCGATGACACGGCGACGCAAACGAACCGCGTCCAGGTTAAAGCAGTAATTTTGCGGATCCTTGACGGCAAACCAGATGTCCTCCATGCCATTTTTCCAGTTTGCTGAAGCGCCACGTCCCTTTTCACGGCCCCACGTAATGCGGTTCAAGACGCAGAGCTTGCTTTGCAGGGAGCGTTGAATGGCACAGGAAGACCTCCAATCGCCGCAGACGTACAGCGAACCGTCCGGCTTGAGCACACGAACAAGTTCCCCCATCCAGGAATCCAGATAGGCTTCATATTCCGCATCGGACATTGCCGAAAAACGGGAACCGTTAAAATTCTTCGCCAAATTATACGGCGGATCGACGATGATCAAGTCTGCAACTTCAGCAGGAATCCGAGAAAGCACGGTCAAAGTATCGCCGAGAATCGTTTTTCCGAGAAGATTCTGGAGTGCAAATGCAGACGGCTTCGACGAAACCTTCAAAAGTTTTTTTGCATAGCGGGAACGTTCCGATTCCGAGAGGGCAATCGTCCGGTTGCGAGGCGCTCTGACTTTAGGCTTTATTCCGGCCATCTTTCGCTTAAGGAAGCTTCATCGGTCACAAGCATCACACGCGATTTCGAACCGCGCTTGGGACCGCAGATATTCAAACGTTCGAGCTGATCGACGATCTTACCGGCACGGCTAAAGCCCACCGAGAAATGGCGCTGCACTTCCGACGTCGAAAGCGAGCCGCGTTCAATGCCGTAACGCGCCACCGACAAGGCGAGCGGATCGATTTTGCCCGCAAAACCCGGAGCGCCGTCGCCGTCTTCGCCCATTTCGGACGGATCGTCGATTTCAAAGGTTTCGAGTCGTTCGTAATGTACGTTCTGCTGGGAGCAGGCATCCGCGAGTTTTTCCACTTCTTCATCGGTCAAGAATCCACCGTGCACGCGGGACGGTTCCGGATCTTCGCCCGAACGGTAAAGCATGTCGCCACGGCCCAAAAGCTTTTCAGCACCAGCGCGGTCCATCACCGTACGGGAGTCCACCTGTGAAGCCACCTTAAAGCTGATACGTGCCGGGAGGTTCGCCTTAATAAGACCCGTAATCACGTTGACAGAAGGACGCTGCGTCGCAATCACCAGATGAATACCTACCGCACGGGCCTTTTGAGCGATACGGGCGATGTACTTTTCCACTTCCTTGCCGGCGACCATCATCAAGTCTGCAAGTTCATCGATCACGATCATGATGTAGGGCATATTTTCCATGCGTTCAGACGGCATAATCCGCATATCGGCCGGAGGAGTCGGAATCTGGATTGTCGGATCATTTCCCGGATCTTCGCCTGCGGCGATCTTCGCTTCGCGTTCCGCCTTTTGCTTTTCGATGGCGGATTCTGCTACAATCTTTTCCGCTTCGTATTCGGCTCGGGCCTTTTCCGCTCTTTCGATCAGTTCGAGCTGTTCCTTGCGCTTTGCGTTATAACCGACCAGGTTGCGCACCTTCCACTTGGCGAGTTCTTCATAGCGGCGGTCCATTTCGACGCAGGCCCACTTCAAAGCGCTCACCGCTTGATCCGGCTGCGTCACGACAGGCGCAAGCAGGTGCGGAATAGCTTCATACAGTTTGAGTTCCACCACCTTCGGGTCCACAAGAATCATGCGGAGTTCATCCGGAGTCTTGCTAAAGAGAAGGCTCGCCATAAGCGTATTGATACAGACGGACTTACCGGAACCTGTCTGACCGGCGATCAAAATATGCGGCGCACGGCAAAGGTCCATCGTGTACGGATTGCCCGTAATATCCTTGCCAAGAGCGATAATGAGCTTATCCGGCTGCGGCTTAAAGAGCGGGCTTTCAAAGATATCTCGGCAGTAAACCGTTTGCAATTTGCGGTTCGGCACTTCCACGCCAACGAGGGATTTTCCAGGAATCGGCGCAAGAATTCGAATGGACTTCGCCTTGAGTGCTAGCGCCAAATCTTCATGCAACGAAGCAAAGCGAGAAACTTTGACACCCGGACCCGGTTCCACTTCAAAGCGCGTAATCATCGGGCCTGTCGAAATACCGAGCACTTTACCCTTGACTTTAAAGTTTTCGAGTTGTTCTTCCAGCTGATGACTGATTTCATCGAGTTCCTCAGCCGTATAATCGGGCTTTTGTTCCGGAGGAACATCGAGAATATCCGGCACCTTCGGAATTTCATAGGCATCGTATTTTTGAACAGGTGCAGCGGCAAGTTGCGCCTCGGTCGGCGAAAGAGTCGAAGTTTCTTCTACCGAAGGAGCGTCTTCATTCAAAACATCCACCGGTACCGCATTCTGGACATTCGTCTTCAGTTCTTCCAAAGGCTTGTCCGGATCCGTACCATCCTGACGTTCCACGATACCCTTGATCGACGGACGACCGTGGCGATTGTTTTCCCAGTCGTTCATCTGCTGAACCTGACGCAGTCGAGCGACTTCATCGCGCAGATTGCGAATTTCCATAGCGCCCATGTTCCATTCGTTTTCACGCAGGAAACGTTCCTTTTCTTCGATTTCCTTTTCAGCTGCATTCGCATAACCGCCCAAAGTATCGTATGCAGGCGAGGCGTTTTCAACAGGCGCCTTTTGCTTTGGAGCGTCCATCTCGGTCGGTTCGTTCGACGGAGAGAATTGGCGGATCACGGTATCGCTCTGCTGCACGGGAATCGTCCCGTCAAATGCTCCAGGGATTCCGCGGAAAGGCTTTGCCTTGCCCGAGTAAATCGTATAATCGCTGTCCCATTCCGGAGCGGGGATCTTTGCCTTGAGAGCTTTCTCTTTCGCCTTTGCCAGGGACTTGTTGACCGGGGCTTCTTCCTTTTCAATCGGCAGGGATTCTCTGCAAGGGCGGTTTGCCCACCAGCCCGCGATACAATCAAACGGAATCTTGATAAAGGCAAAATGCGACGGGCGAAGTCCAAAAGAAATCACAAAAATCGCAAGCAGGATTACGCACAAAATCGCAAACGGGAACGCAAAATTTTCCCTCCCAAAGATCGGCCAAATCAGACTCTGCACCAAAAAATAGCCAAAGCGTCCACCCGCCCCGTAAAGCGCATCCGTTTTTAACGACAGCGTCCCAGAAAGGGTTGAAGTCAGTGCAAGCATCGCAGGGCAAAGCACGGACAACGCCGAAAATCCAATACAGGTGCGCAAAAGTTTCGGAAATTCCCCGGCGAGCAACAGCCAAACGCCCCAGCAAATCGCGCAAACAGAAAGAACCGTTGCCGAGAACTTTCCAAACACATAGACGACAGCCTGTGGGAAAAGCGTACCAAAAATCGGTCCGAGCCAGTTCTTTTCACTGCCGATAAACGAGACCAAGGCGACCAGCAAGAAAAGGCCGAAAGCGAAGAACGCCACACCAAAAATGCGCTTCACGGTCTTCGGGTCCGTCGATTTTCCCTTCTTTTTTGTCTTTTTGGAACCTTTATCCATCTTCTTTTTGCTATCCGTCATAGTGCATAAAATATAGCCATTTCCATTTGTCACATTTGACAATCGCACTACTTTTCTATGTTTTGAATGTGAGATTCAAGCATCCTAAAAAAATAAAAAGAATGGTGGCAGGGCTATTCGCCGGGATTCTCCTTGCGCACCTCGTCGCATTGATTCCGCATTCCATGCTCCTCCGCACCGAATACATCTTTTACGATGCCTTTTCGAAGCATGCTTCCGAAATCAATGAAGATCACCCGGAAGACATTCTGATCGTTGATATCGACGAAAATTCTTTGAGCAAATACGGACCCTACAACGAGTGGACAAGAGACATGCACGCTCAAGTCGTGCAAAAACTCGAAGAGGGCGGAGCCGCATCGATTTCTTTTGACATTCTTTTTAAGAATGCGGACTTTGGAAACCGCAACGCGATCCGTGCTCAGCAAATGTTGTACGCTCTTTATCCCGAAAAGGAATGGCGCTACGACTTCGACAAGATCCGCCAAGCCTACGACTACGATTCCGTTCTCGTGCGAACGATTGCCGATAATCCAAACGTCATCGTCTGCGGCACATTCAGTTCCCGCACCGATTACAAGCATCAATCCCAATGGATGCCCCTGAGTACGAATATTCGCGCAAGAGATGTCGCCGCCAAACCGACCTTCCACTTGGAACAGGTGACAAATCTTGAAAACGTGGAATCCAAAGATCTCCTCGACAACGTCTTCCCGGAACTTTCCCATGCGGCAAAGAACTTTGGCGTTGTCAACGCAACGCCCGATGAAGATGGCGTTCTCCGCAAAATGCGCCTGCTTTACCGATTTCCGAATGCAGAAATCTGGCCCCGCGATTCCAGTCAAATTTACCCGACGATATCGCTTGTCACGGTCATGCACCTTTTTAAAACGCATCCGGATTCAGTCCAAATCAAGATGGGAGAATACATCGACCTCGGTAAGCCTTTCGGCATTTACCGCGATAGTCTTGGCACTCTCCGCACCACCTATCCGCAGATCACTTACCCGATGATCCGCCAAGTCTTCAAGAACAAGGCGTCTCTCCTCACTCGCCCGAACCACAAAGACAGCATCCCGGATTCCCTGCAAGAAATCACGCCGCAAATCCAAGCATACAAGGATACGAACGGGAATATCTCCATCATGACAAACGAGGGGGATTTCGATATGGACGACGAAGAACTGACCGACTTTGACAAGGAAAGCATTCAGACTTTCGCCCGCGAACTGAAGGACCTTCCAAAAGGCAAAACGCTATGGCTTTCAGCCACTCTCGACTTTCACTACAACGTCAAAAAGAAACGTTGGCTTTCGAACTATTCCATTCTTTCCGCCGACGTTTTAGACTCTCTTTTTGCCGCCGACACGAATGCGATCCATGCGCTAAAGACCGGTGAAGAAATGCGCTTTGGAAAACGGAAGCGCATCCCGATCGATGAACACGGCGATTTTTTGATCACCTTCAAAAGCGCCTACAACATTCCGCCGAATCAGAGAGCCTTCCAGCACATTTCCTATTACGATGTCGCCGAAGGGCGAATACCCAAGGAAAGCTTCCAGGGTAAAATCTTTATTTTGGGAAGCGCCGCCCCTGCGATGTTCGACTTTTATGCAGCACCGCATGAAGATCACTTCCCCGCTGTGATTACGCAGGCGACGATCGTGGACAACATTTTAAATGACGACTACATGCGCGAAGCCTTCCCGAACCCGATTCTTTTCTTAATCACGGCGATTGTGGCGATTACGATTGGACTTTTCGCTTCGCAGTATGTGGCGCTACTCTTCTTGATCGTTTTGTTCCTCTTCGATATATTTACGGCGTACAACTTTTTCTCGCACGGCTTTTATATCGGCTGTACCACGTACATCATCGAAGGCGTTCTCGCATTCCTCGGTTCATTCTTGGTGCGCTTCTATTTTGAATCCCGAGACAAGAACTTCCTCGACAAATCCTTCAAGCAGTATATTTCCGACGATTTGATTGACGAAATGCTGACGAACGAAAAAGAGCCTGAGCTCGGCGGTGAAAAAAAATACCTGAGCGCCTTCTTCACGGACATTCAAAGTTTCTCCACTTTCTCGGAACAGATCGGCGACCCGAAAAAACTCGTGGACCTTTTAAACGATTACCTGACCGCGATGACAGACATCATCAAGGATCAGAACCAGGGAACCCTCGACAAGTACGAAGGAGATGCGATCATCGCCTTCTTCGGAGCCCCGACGCCGATTGAACGCCAACGCCGTCACGCTTTGATGAGTGCTATATCCATGCAGCGGATGCAGGAACACCTGCGCGAAAACTGGAAGCGACACAAGAATCACAAGAACCGGGACTTGCCAAAAGACGTCAGCTTCCCCGAAAGCGTTTACCACATGCACACGCGTGTCGGCATCAACTCGGGCGAAATCCTCGTCGGCAACATGGGATCCGAAACTCGCAAGAATTACACGATCATGGGCGACGCCGTGAACCTCGCCTCACGCCTTGAAAGCATCGGAAAGCAATACGGCACCTACATTCTCGTCTCAGAAGAAACGCTCACCGGAACGAACGACCCGCAAGATAAAACGGATTACCGCAACGAGTTCATCACCCGTCCGATTGACCGATTAAAAGTTGTGGGCAAGAGCGAAGCCGTGCAGATTTATGAAGTCCTAGGATTAAAATCGGAACCGAATGCGGGACAGCTGAATCTGCTCGTTTCGCTTTGGGCAAAAGCTCAACAGCTTTACTACGCCCAAAAATGGGATGAAGCGATAGACTCCTTTGAAGAATCCAAGCTTCTCGAGCCGCACCTGCAGATCAAAGATCCGGGCGCACGTCCAACCCCGTCGGAAGTTTTCATCAAACGTTGCAAGGAATATAAGCAGAATCCGCCCGTCGCCGCCGGTGAAATCTGGGATGGAATCTACTCCGCGACTTCCAAATAAAGGCGTTCTACCGCAGCGGCAAATGTTTCGTTTTCCGAAAGCAGGCTCACCACGATCCAGCCGTCTTCATCAAAGTCAAAGAAGAATCCGGGTTGCACAAGGACCTTCGCCTTTTCCAAAAGTCTAAGCGTGAGTTCTTCGTCATCCGCGTCTTCGAAATGCAAGGCTGCATACCAGCCGCCCTGCACATTCGGCATCACGTCCCTCGACGGAAAACGCTTGCGGAGAATTTCCAAATTTTTCCGGATGCGCTCTTCGATCGCCATCTCGTAAGCGAGAGACTTTTCAAGCATCGGAGCGGCTAGCGAAAATGCAGACGAAGCGACGCTCAGGTAGGCGTCTGCCACATATTCGAGCGCAGGCTTCAAAGCGTTTCCCAATCGTCCCGCGCGGTAAGCGATCCAGCCAAGCTTCAGCTGTGGCGAACCGACTGACTTGGAAAATCCTCCGAGAAAGAACACAGGAACATCTTTTGAGTCCCAGTTCCACGGACGTTCCGAACCGTCATAAATAAAGTCGCTAAAGACTTCGTCCACGACAATCGCCAAATCTTCACGGGACGCAAATTCCACAGTCTCTGCCCATTCCTTTTTCGAAAGGACATGGCCCGTAGGATTGTTCGGGGAAACGATGAGTAAAATCTTGGTGTTCGGCGGGAACGCATAAAGCGAATTGGAATCGAGCTTCCAATTTCCACTGTCGAGTTCCGTAAAATACGGTGCAGTCTTCAAAAATTCGAGAGCCGCCAAAGAATCCAAAAGCGGATAACCCGGAAGCGGTGTTAAAATCGAATCGCCCGGATTGCAAAGCGTCTTGAAAAGAATCGAATAGGCTTCGCTCGTGCTTGCGGTCAGCTGGATATCTTCCGCATCAAAATTTCCGCCGCGGTCGGCATAGTATTTAGAAACCGCCTTGCGGGCTTCTTCCCAGCCACAGGCATCCGGATTCCAGGTGGAAAACTTTTTCAAGGTCTGCGGTAAAACAGCATCCAGGTCAAAGGCTTGCCCTGTACGGAGAGGGCTTGAAACCGTCAAGTCCGTATAGCCTTGCACCGAGCGTTTTAACTTCGAAAGTTGCGAAAAAAAAGGAGAATCTGAAAGATCCTCCGGAAGTCTTTTGGAAAGACGCATTACTTCTTTTTACCCTTCCAAATTACGAGAAGTGCAGTTGCAATGGCGATCCCCGCAGGAACCGCGAGCACAAGGATAATGAGCAGCAGTTTCTTCGGCTTGGAAAGATCCTGGATCTTTTCGCGAAAGTCCTGAACCTTCTGTTTTGCCATGCGGATCTTTTCCATTGCAACCCTCCTCTTGTTCACTTGATTAAATCAAGTGAGCCGCGATCCAGCTTTCGAGTTCGTCAATCTTCACCAGTTCCTGCTTCATGGAGTCGCGTTCACGGACTGTCACGTAGCCGAGCTTTGCCGGGTCGAATTCGCCTTCGCCCACGGTGTCGAAGTCGACCGTCACGCAGAACGGAGTTCCCAGTTCGTCCTGACGGCGGTAACGCTTACCGATGGACTGGGTTTCGTCGTATTCCACATTCCAGTGGTTCAAAAGCTTCTGGTAAATTTCTTCAGCCTTTTCCTTGACCTTGCCCTTCTTGACGAGCGGGAGAACAGCCACCTTCACCGGAGCGATCTTCGGGTCAAAGTGGAGCACGGTACGTTCGTCGTTTTCGAGCTTTTCAACTTCGTAAGCGTCGCAGAGGAGCACGAGGAGAAGACGTTCCACACCGAGGGACGGTTCCACAACGTACGGGATGTAGCGCTTGTTCTGCACCGGGTCGATGTATTCCTGCTTGACCTTGGATTCGTTCTGGTGCTGCGTCAAGTCGTAATTCGTGCGGCTTGCAATGCCCCAAAGTTCGCCCCAGCCGAACGGGAATTCGTATTCCACGTCGGTGGTACCGTTCGAATAGTGAGAAAGTTCTTCCTTCGCATGTTCGCGGAGGCGGAGCTTTTCCTTGTTCACGCCGAGATCGTTCACGAGCCAGTCGAAGCAGTACTTGCGCCAGAAGTTGTACCATTCCAGTTCGGTACCCGGTTCGCAGAAGAATTCCAGTTCCATCTGTTCGAATTCACGGGTACGGAAGATAAAGTTACCCGGAGTGATTTCATTACGGAAGCTCTTACCAATCTGGCCCACGCCGAACGGGATCTTCGGGCGGACGTTGTCGACAATGTTCTTGAAATCGACAAAGATACCCTGGGCGGTTTCCGGACGCAGGTATACCTTGTTGCCTTCGCCTTCGATCACGCCGATTTCGGTCTGGAACATCAGGTTGAATGCGCGGGGCTTGGTCCAGTCGGTCTTGCCGCAGGTCGGGCATTCGATCTTGTTGTCCATCATCATCTGGTGGACTTCGTCAAAATTCTTACCGGCGCAGCAGCCTTCGCCGAGCTTGTCTTCCAAAAGTTGGTCAGCGCGGAAACGTTCGTGGCAAGCAAGGCAGTCCACGAGCGGGTCAGAGAAGTTGCCCACGTGGCCCGAAGCCTTCCATACGCGGGGGTTCAAAAGAATGGAACTGTCAAGACCCAGCACGTCTTTACGGCTGGTAACAAACTTCTTCCACCAAAGGTTCTTGATGTTACGCTTGAGTTCCACGCCATACGGACCGTAGTCCCAAGTATTGGCGAGACCGTCATAAATTTCGGAACCCGGGAAAATGAATCCGCGGCGTTTACAGAGGGAAATGATGTCCTTAAGAGCATCCTGGACTTTCTTTGCCATGATATAATCCTTTTAGAGCCTTTTTTTAGGCGCGACTAGGAACCTACCTGGATGATAGGCCCTGACTTTTTCCAAATATAGCAAGAAAACGGCGTCTAATGGTAACGCTTTTCGAAACGAGGACTCCCAGTAAACTTTACATTCCAATTAAAATTTTTATTTTGCACCTACCTATGAGAAAAACGATTTCTGTTATCACAGCCTTTTTTGCCGCAAGTGCCTTTGCTGCGGGAACTTATCCGAGTGAAGAAATCGTCTCGTACAGCCCATCCGTAAGCTTCATTCTTCACGAAGACGAATCCCCTGTAGAAGATTCTGACTCGAACGCATTCGCGCCATTCCTTCCCGGATTCAACGCGGGACCGGAAGGCAGCGAACCGGACGAATTTTTGGACGAAGCCTCCGCCATCGACAACATGATCGATTCCATCGCCGAAGCGACGCAGATTGACACGGTCGAAATCGATATGACGCAGGCAGCCCTTCCGCTTGAAAGCACCCGTATCACTTCTCCCTTCGGATTTAGACATTACCGCATCCACAAGGGCATCGACATTGGACTTCGCCGCGGCGATACCATTCGAGCCTCATTTCCGGGACGCGTTGCACGGGTCCGTTACGAACGCCGCGGCTATGGCCGTTACATTGTACTGGATCATACGGGCTGCGGTGTCACACGCACCGTCTACGCACACCTTTCCAAGCAGTATGTCAAGGTTGGTCAAATAGTCAAAGCGGGCGAAGTCATCGGTCTCGGCGGCAGCACGGGTCGTTCCACGGGTCCACACCTGCATTTTGAAATGCGCGTCGGGGATACTCCTTTAAACCCGAACGACTATTTCGATTTTGCAAATCACACGTTCGTGCAAGAAAAGATCAAACTGCCGACGGTCGTTTTTGAAGGCGAATACGCCGCCCTGCAAAAAGAAGCGAGCAAACACCGTTACCACAAGGTGCGCCGAGGCGATACGCTCGGAAAGATCGCCCGCAAGTACCATACGACCGTTAGCCGTCTTCGCAAACTGAACGGCCTTGGCAAAAACTCCATTCTGCGCATCGGACGCATTATCCGCTGCTCGTAAAGTCTTTCCGCCTAACGGACGGCCCTTGACATTTTCAGCAACGGAATGATCGCCGGGTCGTCATGCGGATGTCAACACTTAAGTGTTCTCAAAAATTGGAAATCGACATTTTTTTATTATATTTGCATTGACATAGTTTAGAGTTCGCTCTTATTCGGACAGCTGAAAAACGGCCACAAATTCATCGTCTAGGAATAAGGCCGATTACTCACACCTCGTGGTGTGGGTCGTTTGTGCCTATTAGACGATAAGGTTTACTTGGTCGTTACCTCAGCTGTTTAGGGCACCTGCGATTCCACACTTTTTTTGTTTGGACAGCATCCTTGAACAAGACGGACTCCGCAGTTGAATTTTTCAAAACGGAGACAATATGAAAGCAAAATTCATCTCAGGCTTTGCGAGCATTCTCGTATTATCGTTCATTGCCGCTTGCGGCAATGACAGCAGTTCCTCAACAAACGCAGAAACAAGCTACGAAGAAAGCAGTTCTAGCGCCGAAAGAACAA